>JAFLUU010000001.1 GCA_022508585.1 Prevotellaceae bacterium
TTCACGACATTTCTACGCGCGCGGAGGCTCAAAAATCGTGCGCGGAGGCCTTTTCCATAAACTTTAAGGGGGTTAGGTGCACCATTGACGATACTCTGTGTTGTGAGCACGATATTGGGCTATACGCGCTCAATGATATGAGAAGGGGCGTGATGAAAAGGAGGACTACGCTGCTCGCCTCATACCAATAAGAATAGGACAATATCTCTTCAGCACGAGAATAATAGGCACGAAGGCTAATAATGTCAAGATGCTGACGACAAATGTAGAAAAATCAGTGAGTATACTACCCCACTCTTGCTTATAAATTATCTTCAACAGTGCATGATTTATCTCTTGGTGAAAGGTTAGGATGACGATGTTGCCATTGGCAATGAGGATTACGGCTTTGCTCTTAACTTTGTCGAGACGCAAGGAGACTATAAGCAGGAACGATATGCCTGCAACTGCACTTAATGCAAACAGTAGTATGTTATGACCATAGAGGGCACGATATAGGTAAGCAGTATCGTTATAAAAGCTGATAACGTAGGTTATCAGCACCAACACAACAACTATCATAACAGTTTGATAATTACTTAATCTCGTGATTATATTACAAATTTTATTGAAAATATCGCTCGTGCGGCAAACTCCGCCAAACAAGAAGAATGGCATAGCTAAAAACATATTAGTTACGGACCACGCTATGTCTATATGGAGAATATTATAGACTATAGCACCAACAATCGATAATAGTAGCAGAATACAACGCGACTTGCCACTTTGGCCAAACAGATGTACGATAATTTTAACAAGAATGAGCGTGTAAACAAACCAGAGTTTGTTGCACCCTGCGATGTCGCCGATAGAATGAAAGCCTGTGAGGATTGCCAATGCCGTTGTACCGCCATGAGCGGAGAAGATATGAGGCAACGCTTTGACGGTGGCTAATATTAAATATGGCACTGTCAAGGTTATAAATAGTTTCTTCCAGAAGTGGTCGTCTTTGGTGGCCAACTTCATAAGATAGCCCGATATAAAGAAAAACACTGCCACGTTAAATGAATATACAAACGATGTCAGGTGCTCAGGGAAGCAGTGTCCGTAGATTACGAACAGCATTGCGAGGGCTCTTATCCAGTCTACCCAATTTTTGCGTGTGGTTTGTGATTGCGGTGTTGCATTGTCTGATTGATTGCTCATTGCTTGTTGTGTTATAAAGGTTAGTAGCTGCGTAAAGGCGCAGGAAGCACTAACCTTTATGCACAAAGAAAGCGCAGACCTGCCATTTCTCTACCAGGCCTACCACAGCCTCTCTTACCAAATGGGTATAGTCTACGCCTACGCGTATACCTATTGGTAAGAGAGTTGCTCAAAAAAATCTCGTGCGAGGTGGTAGTTCGGTAGAGAAGCGAACAATAAATCATCGTGTTTCACAAAACACGATGCAAAAGTAGCGTTTTTTATCAACTACAAGAATAATTGAGAGAGTTTTTAGTACAAACAGATATAAAATTACTTGATTCCGCGTGCATTTAATGCCTGAACGTATCGGGTGGCATTAGCTTTGTGCTCGGCGTAAGTGGCAGCGAAAGCGTGGGTGCCGGAGAAATCGCTGTTGGCACACATAAAAAGATAATTATGTTCCTCATGGTTAAGGACTGCATCGATACTGCTTACCTGCGGTATGCGTATAGGGCCGGGAGGTAGCCCATTGTTGCGATAGGTGTTGTAGGGACTTGACGTGGCGAGCATATAACCATAGATGCGGCGCAGACTGAAGTTGCGCAGAGCGAACTTTACCGTAGGGTCGGCCTGCAAAGGCATACCGCAATGCAGGCGATTGAGGTATAGACCGGCCACAGTGGGCTTCTCTGCGTTATTAGCCGTCTCAGCATCGACTATCGATGCCAGCGTGTAGACTTGCTCGCGACTGAGATGGAGATCGTAGGCTTTCTGAGTGCGCTCCGCCGTCCAGAAGCGGTCGCGCTCTTTGGCCATGCGTTGTAAAAAGCCGGCAGGAGCTATGTCCCAGTAAAGTTCGTAAGTGTTGGGTATTAACAGAGTGGCCGAAAAAACAGTGTCGACACCATATTTTGCACACTCGGTTGAGTCATTGAACACGGTTGCGAGCGATGCGGAGTCTGCCATCAGCTGCCGCGCGACCTTAGATAGTGCCATCTCTTTGGTCCAAGTAGAAGGGATGGTGATTGCTACGGGAGTCTGATTGCCACGATAGACATTGGCCACAAGGCGCCATAGCGACAACGACGGCGTTACCTCATAGCAACCGGTGTTAAGGCTCCACCTCACCCCGCACAGCGCTGCGGCTGCCCTGAAAGCGAGAGTATGGCGCGGCTGCACGCTGTCGAGCTTGCTGACGACGGAGTCGAGGTTGTCGTCGCGGTCTATATAAATCCTCATGGGGCGACCGACGGTGCTTACGGGCACAATAAGCATATAAGCCACCACAGCTGCCACTGCAAGGAGCATAAGTATCAATGGTAAGTGGTTTTTTTTCTTGCGTCGAGCCATTGTTATCGTTTAAGACACTATGCAAAGGTAAAGAAAAAAGAGGAGACGGCATAATTTGGCGAAGCTTTTGCGGAAATATATAAATATAATAAGGTATGAAGTCGGAAAATTCACTTAATTTTGCACGAAAGAATAATCAGTTAAGATCTATAACATAATATTTCCGAACTTATGACAAAGCGCACGCTCAATGTGGGAATAATACAGCAGCACAATACTGCCGACATTGCCGACAACATATCACGACTCGACAGCAAAATAGAGAAACTTGCCGAGGAGGGTGCTGAACTCGTGGTACTGCAAGAACTGCACAACACGCTTTACTTCTGCCAGGAGGAGAATACGGAGCTTTTCGACCTCGCCCACCCTATCCCGGGCGTAGATACGGAGCACTTCGGCGAGGTTGCGTGCCGCTGCGGCGTGGTATTAGTCTGCTCGCTATTTGAACGCAGGGCGGCAGGCTTGTATCACAACACTGCCGTGGTCTTCGACAAAGACGGCAGAATCGCGGGCAAATACCGCAAGATGCACATTCCCGACGACCCCGCTTATTACGAAAAGTTCTACTTCACTCCGGGCGACCTCGGCTTCCAACCGATACAGACGAGCGTGGGAAGGCTCGGCGTGATGGTCTGCTGGGATCAGTGGTACCCCGAAGCGGCACGCCTTATGGCTATGCGCGGAGCCGAGTTGCTGATTTACCCCACCGCCATAGGTTACGACAACCGCGACAGCGCCGAGGAGCAAGAGAGGCAGCGCGAAGCGTGGACTACAGTGCAGCGAGGACACGCCGTTGCCAACGGTCTGCCCGTCATCGCGGTCAATCGTGTGGGGCAAGAGTTCTGCAACGATACCGACAACGGTATTCTCTTCTGGGGCAGCAGCTTTGTGGCCGGGCCGCAGGGCGAACTGCTCTATCGCGCGCCCAAAGACTGCGAGGAGGAAACTATTGTGAGCGTAGACCTCAACCGCAGCGAAGAAGTGAGGCGCTGGTGGCCGTTCCTTAGAGACCGCAGGATAGAAGAATACGGAGCAATAACCAAGCGTTACGACGATTGAGAGCAGACAGATGATCTCATGGCATAAAAACAACGACATTTTGCACCCCGCACATTACATTTGCCAAACTTATACGGCATCTTCATTACAAACGTCCACTTTTTGCGGCCATTTTGTGTAATTTTTCAAGAAAAGCGAGATTTTTTGTTGCCAAATTAAGAAAAAGACGTAATTTTGTAACGCAAAACAGGAAAAAGACGAGGCTATGTCAAAAATCAAGTTTACGAAAATGCACGGCGCAGGCAATGACTACATCTATGTCGACGCTATGCAATACCCCCTCGCCCACCCCGAGAAGTTAGCCGTTGAGTGGAGCGCGCCTCACACGGGCATCGGTAGCGACGGCCTTATTCTAATAGACCGCTCCGAGGTGGCCGACTTCAAGATGCGTATGTTTAACAACGACGGCAGCGAAGGTATCATGTGCGGCAACGGCGTGAGGTGCGTCGGTAAGTTCGTCTACGACAAGGGGCTGACCTCCTCAAAGAGTGTTACGGTGGAGACGCTCGGCGGTATCAAGGTGCTGCAACTCACCACCGACAATAATAATAAGGTAACGAAGGTTCGCGTCGACATGGGGCGGCCTTCTTTGCATAACAAGGAGCAGTTAGCCAACGACAGCGGCTCTATGACCGAAGGTCTCGTGCAAGCCGACGGGCGCGACTACATCGGCACTTTTGTCTGCATGGGTAATCCGCATTTCGTAATCTTTGTTGACGACATCGAAGCGATAGACCTCACCACAGAGGGGCGTGCGTTAGAGACGCACTCTATCTTCTCCCAGCGATGCAACATAGAGTTCGCCGAAGTGAGGGATAGCGGCGTTATTCGCACTCGTGTGTGGGAGCGCGGCACCGGTATAACCCTCGCCTGCGGCACCGGAGCCTGCGCCACGGCGGTGGCTGCTATCGTTACGGGCAAAGCCATCGGGCGTGCAACGATTGCGATGGACGGCGGCGACCTCGAAATCGAATGGGACGGCTCGGAAAACTTGTATATGACCGGTCCTGCCGCCACCGTCTTCGATGGAGAAATAGAGGATAGCAATACCATATAAGACAAGCAGATATTGCTCGAGTTTAATTGTTTGGAAATAACCTGTTAACATGACACAGATAAACGACAACTTTCTGAAGCTGCAGAAGAGCTACCTTTTTGTTACGATTGCCAAGAAAGTGGCGGCATTCAAGGAGGCTAACCCTCAGGCGAAGATTATACGACTCGGCATCGGCGACGTTACGCGCCCTCTTGCCCCCGCTGTAATCAATGCGATGCACCATGCGGTGGACGAACTGGCCAATGCTGACACATTTCGCGGTTATGGCCCTGAACATGGCTACGATTTTCTGCAAGACGCAATCATTGCCAATGACTTCAAGCCGCGCGGCATCAGTCTTGAGCGCGAAGAGGTATTTGTCAACGACGGAGCGAAAAGCGACACCGGCAATATCGGCGACATTCTCGGTCTGAAAAACAGCATCGGCGTTACTGACCCGATTTATCCGGTCTATATTGACTCCAATGTGATGAACGGACGCGCCGGCGAGTTCATTAACGGCCTGTGGAGCAACATAATCTATATGCCATGCACTGCAGAGAACAACTTCGTGGCGCAAATCCCCGACAAAAAGATAGATATTATTTACCTTTGCTACCCTAATAATCCCACCGGCACGGTTATCACTCGCGAGCAGCTCCAAAAATGGGTTGAGTATGCGCTTCGTAATAAAAGCCTAATCATGTACGACGCTGCCTACGAGGCTTATATTCAAGACCCCGACATTCCTCACTCTATCTACGAGATTGAAGGGGCTAAGAAGTGTGCGATAGAATTTCACAGCTACTCTAAGACTGCAGGCTTCACCGGTGTGCGCTGTGGTTACACCATTGTACCTAAGGAACTCACTGCATTCAATGCTGAGGGCGACGAAATCGCGCTCAATCCGCTGTGGGAGCGTAGGCAGAGCACCAAATTCAACGGGGCGAGCTACATTACCCAACGCGGTGCCGAGGCGATCTACAGTCCCGAGGGTAAAAAGCAAGTCAAAGAAACGATTGACTATTATATGACCAACGCAAGAATAATGCGCGAGACTCTTTTGCAAACCGGCCTCACCATTTTCGGCGGCGAGAACGCGCCTTATATCTGGGTTAAGACTCCGAAAGAATTCGGCAGCTGGGAAATGTTCGACCACCTGCTGAACAATCTCCACCTCGTCTGCACTCCCGGCGTCGGCTTCGGCCCGAGCGGCGAGGGCTACGTGCGTCTGACGACATTCGGCAATAGAGAAGACTGCATCGAAGCGATGGAGCGTCTGAAGAAAGGACTTTAATCAAAATGACAAGCATAAATAAATATATCCTATGGCAAGATTAAGATTTAATGTGGTAGAAGCGGCTTTCAAAAAGAAGGCTTTGGAAATAAAGATGCCTACAGAGCGTCCCTCCGAGTACTTTGCAAAATATGTATTCAACAAGGAAAAGATGTTCCAGTATCTTTCTCCCTCCACCTACGAGCAATTGTGCGATGTGATCGAGAATGGCACACGCCTCGACCTCTCTGTGGCCGATGAGGTGGCCAAAGGTATGAAGAAATGGGCGCAAGAGTTCGGAGTTACCCACATTACCCATTGGTTTCAGCCACTTACTGAAGGTACTGCCGAGAAACACGATGCCTTTGTTGAGCATGGAGACAACGGCGGCATGATTGAGAAATTCAGCGGCAAGGCTCTCGTACAGCAGGAGCCGGATGCGTCCTCTTTCCCCTCCGGTGGTATACGCTCCACCTTTGAAGCTCGCGGATACAGCGCGTGGGATCCGGCTTCGCCCGTCTTTGTTGTCGGCGATACGCTCATGATTCCTACCGTGTTCATCTCTTACACCGGCGAGGCTCTCGATTACAAAGCGCCCCTCAAGAAAGCGCTGGCAGCTGTCGACAAAGCTGCGACTGCCGTTTGTAAATATTTTGATCCGGAGGTTACAAAAGTTACTGCCAATCTTGGTTGGGAACAGGAGTACTTCCTTGTAGATGAAGACCTCTACGCTGCGCGCCCTGACCTGCTGCTTACAGGCCGCACTCTCACGGGACATGATTCAGCCAAGAATCAGCAAATGGAAGACCACTATTTCGGAGCTATTCCCGACCGCGTGGCAGAATTTATGAAGGATCTTGAGATCCAAGCTCTTGAGTTAGGCATTCCGTGCAAGACTTGTCATAACGAAGTCGCTCCCAATCAGTTTGAGCTCGCCCCTATTTACGAAGAATGCAACTTGGCTGTAGACCACAATATGCTGCTGATGAGCCTTATGCGCAAAGTAGCTCGCAAGCACGGCTTCCGTTGTCTACTGCATGAGAAGCCCTTTGCCGGAATTAACGGTAGCGGCAAGCACGCCAATTGGTCGCTGGCTACAAACACGGGCGTAGTACTTCATGCCCCCGGGAAAACTCCGGAAGACAACCTTAGATTTCTCGTTTTTGCAGTGGAAACACTCGTAGGACTGCACAAACATAACGGACTGCTCAAGGCTTCTATCATGAGCGCGACCAATCAGCATCGTCTTGGGGCGAACGAAGCACCACCGGCAATCATCTCGGCATTTTTGGGCAAGCAAATTTCCGAAGTGTTCGACAAAATAGAGAATTCCTCTAATGAAGAGCTCATTTCTATCAAGGGTAGTAGCGCTTTGAGCCTTGATATTCCACAAATTCCCGACCTGCGCATAGATAATACCGACCGCAACCGCACTTCTCCCTTCGCTTTTACAGGTAACCGCTTCGAATTCCGTGCCGTTGGTTCGCAAGCCAATTGTGCAGAGGCAATGACCGTACTTAACACTGCCGTGGCCGAAGCCCTTACCGATTTCAAGACGCGAGTAGACGAACATATAGCCAATGGCGAGGACAAGACGACTGCCATTATCCGTGTACTGCGCGAAGACATCAAAGCCAGCAAGCCCATTCACTTCGAGGGCAATGGTTACTCCGACGAATGGAAAGCTGAAGCCGAGCGTCGTGGTTTGGACTGCGAGACTTCCTGTCCGCTCGTTTTCGACCGTTATCTCGACCTCGAGACAATCAAGATGTTCGAGGAGCAGAATGTAATGCGTGAGTTAGAGTTGAAAGCTCGCAACGAGATCAAATGGGATACTTACACTAAAAAGATACAGATTGAGGCTCGTGTGTTTGGCGACATGGCGATGAACCAGATTATTCCCGTTGCTACACGTTATCAGAGTCTTCTGATCGACAATGTTAGCAAGATCGCCGCCACTTTCAGTGCTGAAGAGGCAGAACAACTTAACGCTGACAATCTGAAGATTATCCGTGAGATTTCGGAGCATACTCGCTTCATCATAGAGAACGTGAACGCCATGGTGGAAGCACGCAAAGTGGCCAATCGTATAGAGTCGGAACGTGAAAAAGCTATTCAGTATCACGACACAGTGCAACCTTATCTCGATAGTATCCGCTATCATGCGGACAAGCTCGAACTATTAGTAGAGGACGAGCTATGGGTGTTGCCCAAATACCGCGAACTGCTCTTTATCCGATAAGTAACGGAGCAGAAACTGCCGCAAAATAAAGAAATACTAAATCAAAAGAATAAGAATTTCGTCGAAAATGTTTATATTTGCATTGTTCGAAGTTCTTATTCTTTTGATTTTTATATTTATTAGCGTCATATTATGAAGACAAATCGACCGACTGTAATACTTGCGCTCTCCACCATATTGATAGGCGCGCTACTCATAACTTTTCCAGCTAACGCAACGAAATGGCTCGTGATGGCCATAGGCGCACTATTCCTCATACCAGGAATTGTATCAGTGGTTTCATACATAATACAAAGAAAACATAACCCAGACGTAACTGAGCCAAACAAAGAAAATGGAAAGAATAAGCCAAGCTCTTTCCCATTCGTAGGTATTGGAAGTATCTTATTTGGCAGTGTGCTACTTGCTGCGCCGAACATTTTCCTAAGCGCACTGCTCTACCTGCTTGGCGCATTCCTTGTACTAGCCGGATTAGTGCAAGCTTACCGCCTCTCTCGGTTTCACAAACAATATAATATAAATGCCGTTAACTATATCATATCCGTCCTCATAAGTATAGCCGGTATCGTAGTAATTGTGCTTAACTATAAGATAGGTGCTCCTATTCCCACAGTTCCGGCCAACGAGCCCCACGGCGAACTACCTTCTTTCATTTTCGGCATTACGAGCGTAGTCTATGGTTTAACGGAAATCATTTATGCCATACAATTTAGAAAAAGCAAACAACCTAACAACGTCATTTCCACACAATCTAATGATGTAACCATAGATAATACAGCTAAAAACACATCAATTATTGATGCAGAGATAATTGACGAGGGAAAATGATTACACTCACGTTGACGCGCCACGGCCAAACAACAGAAAACCTGGAAGGAATTCTGCAGGGACAATCGCCAGGCCACCTCAACGCTACCGGCATTATGCAAGCAGAGGTACTGCGCGACCTACTGCGAGTAGAGGACTATGATCTAATGCTCTGTAGTGACCTCGAGCGCACACGCCGCACCGCCGAAATTATCAATAGCAAGCTGCATCTGCCGACAATATACACAGCTCTGCTGCGCGAACGCGATTGGGGCGAATACACAGGCCGCCTCATTAGGAGCATTACCGAGCATCCGTCACAGTTTCCACATAGCATTGAAAATGCAGAGCAGTTAGCGGCACGTGCAAAGCAATTTCTGAAATATCTCTTTGCCAATTTCGACGAGAAGCGAGTCCTTGCCATTGGACATGGTTATTTCAATCGTTGCGTGCAGGCTCTCATAGAGCAGCGCAGCGTCCACGACACACCGCGCTGGGACAATACCGAGTTGCGTACTTTCCACCTCGACACAACTGTCCTCTCCCACCAAGCACCCACCGATTATCTTGTAAGTGAAAATTAGCATCACATACGACATTGCGATCTCGGCGAAACGCTTCTCAAGTAAACCATACTAAAAAATTATGTGCCCTGTACGAATTATCATTCATGCAGGGCACATTCTTCGAATAGACGGATATTATCTCAACACTTTCTTATCATTATAAATGTAGATTCCGTTAGTAGGACTCTCTACAACGCGACCTTGGAGGTCGTAATACGTATTAGGCTTGCCTCTTGAAACCTTAGTCGTGGCGGAATATTCGGAAACAACATCATCAATAGCAGTAATAGACACCGGCTGATAAACACGCACCCAGTCGAACTGCGTTTCATAGGTATGATTAGTGTCAGCATTGGCAGCCCACGAGCCATTGCCTACACTCTGATTAAGAATGAGGTAGAATGGTGCATCGAAAGGCCACTGCCCGTTGTTAAGCGCATTGCTGTCAGTACTTTTAGTGTAAGACCACACAAGTACACCGTCAACGTACCACGTTATGGCCTTCTCATTCCAATCCATAGCGAAAGTATGCCAACAATCATAGTCGAGATTGCTCTTAGTCTGCGAGTTAGTGCCTTGATGCAGGTTGTACGTCCAGTTTGTGTGGATAGTGTGCCAGCTTTGGGTGGAGTTGTCAATTGTCTCCCAAATGTCAATTTCGCCATCGTTGGGCCAGCCATTCACAGTCTTGGCAGGCATCATCCAGAAAGCGGGGAAATTGCCCTTCCACTGGTTCGTTTTGATACGAGCCTCAACATGACCATAGCGGAAGTCGAAACGCCCTTCACTTTTGATGCCGCCGGTAATCATAGGCACATTGTCGCCGGCAGTATCAGGGTTTGGAATTGCAAGACAATGCAACGAGCCGTCCTTTTCATAGACCACAAGCGGAGAATCGGAGCACCAGCGGTTCCAGGTAGCATTGCGACGCGGAGTACGCTGCCACTTGTCGGCTGTAGGCTCGCCCTCGCCGTCAAATTCGTCGCTGAAAACCAATACATCGGCAAGATCGCTGCTACGTTCCCACAAGGCAGTTATACGTATGTCGCCGTCCACGCTGTCGGCAGGAACGGTAGTCAAAGCTTTCTTGGCCTCGACCCGATATTCGCCCCATTGGCGTTGTCCGTCCACATACTGAGAGCCGTCAAGGTTCTTGCCATGACGGATTACCACGCTGTCAGGGCAGGAATAGCCGTTCATACCCTGCGCAGAGAAGGTAAACGATTGACCAAGGACGATCTTGTCGCCAAAACCGCCGCCGTTGGTTTTAGGATAGATGTTACCGTTACGAGTAATGATAGTCATCTTTGCCATTCGCGGCACCCTTTCCTCCAATATGGCGATACAAGTCTCGTAATCTTCGGGCACATTGTCGTTTTCCGCGATCTCCCAAAGAGAACCCGCGTCATCCGTAGACCATACACTGATAGGATAGTCCAACTGAGGCGCAGCACACATATAATTCCTTACACCCTCAGTCGTAAGGAAGGCAAAACCGCCCTCAAGCTCGGTAATGCTGACCGGAGTAGGCGTATCGAGCAGACGAGTGGCCTGCGTGCCGCCGGTTGTTCCGACATTAAGGAACTTCTGCGCACCCACATTATATATATACCACTCCTCTTCGTAGCTCACAAACATCCACGCGCCTTGCGGAGAGGTTGCGTCGAAAGGTTCCGAGTACGACTTATTTTTTACCGCGTGTCCGGCGTCGCCCGTCATGCCGGCAGCCCACACATTCGTCTGATTGTTAGAGGGAGAGTAGATAGCGTATGCCGTAAAGTGCGGATTATAAATCGTATAGGTCTTGCGTTGAGACAATTCGCCTATCGAGCTGACCGTATTTTGCGCACTGGCTGTACATGCCAATAATGCAACGAGAAGAACAAGTTTACGCCCAAGTCCCAATGCGGACACAAGGGCATCTTTACGAAGTTTTTTCATAGGTATTATTGTTTAGGTTACTATTTAGTCATCTCCTGCTCGATAGCACGAATTTCCTCTTTGTAATTCGGCGCCGTCTTAATCTTTATATCCACCTGCCGACAGGCGTGTAGCACCGTGGTGTGGTCGCGTCGACCGATGTGCAGCCCTATTTGCGTGCTGCTCATGTTCGTATGCTTCTGCATCAGATACATGGCAATCTGCCTGGCCTTCACAATGTTAGCCTTGCGCGAGGCAGAGTCCATATCCTTGTGCGTAATCTTGTAGAACTTGCACGTAGTGCTTACCACCAGTTCCGGAGTAATCACTTTAGCCTTAAAACGCACCAAGCGAGAGACTATACGCTCCGTCATTTCGAGCGTAATCTCGCTGTCGTTGAGTATAGACTGCACAAGGAGCGAGTTGATCACACCCTCCAGATCGCGCACGTTATCCGTTACATTCGTCGCAATATAGTCCACCACGTTTTTGGGGATATTCAGCTGATTTTTACGTATCTTAGCTTTCAGAATATTGCGGCGCAACTGTTCATCGGGGCGCAAAATTTCAGCAGTAGCCCCCATAACGAAACGCGAACTTACCCGCTCCTCAAAACCCTCCAACTTTGAGGGTGCTTTATCGGACGTAAAGATGATTTGCCGCCCGTTGCGCTGCAGATGGTTGAAGATGTTGAACAGCGCCTCCTGCGTCTTGGCCTTACCCGAAATCTCATGTATATCATCCACTATCAGACAGTCGATAGACTGGTAGAAATACATAAAGTCATTAAACTTATTCTTCGGTACAGAGTCCGTGTACTGAATAAGGAAGTCGTGCGCCGAGACATAAAGCACTCGCTTCGAAGGATCATTCTCCAATATTTTCAGACCAACCGCGTTAACCAAATGAGACTTGCCGACACCGGAGCTTCCGTATAGGAAAAAAGGGTTAAACGCGGTCTGCATCGGCTTAGTCGCGATAGTCATAGCTATAGAGCGCGCCAATTTGTTAGCATCACCCTTAACGAAGTTATCAAAAGTGTAAGCATCGCTCAGATGCGAATTAAAAATCGGTCTGGTGGGCTTCACCTCGTTAGCCACAGGCATATTGACAGGCGCTTCCTCCTTGACCCGTATATCCACATCGATAACCCCGAACACTTTGTCGACTTCCGCCTGCAGCATTTGGCCAAAATGCTCGGCCAAGTACTCGTAGAAGAAATTATTAGGCACCTGTAGGAACACTTTGTCCTCCTCCACTCCGAGAAAGACGATATGCTCAAACCATGTAGCGAACGTGTCTTGAGAAATCCGGGGGCGGATAGCCTCAAGCACCTCAGTCCATTTGTCTTGGTTCGCAATCATGGTATTTATATCATCGTTGCACTATAAACGGACTGCAAATTTAATGTAAATTAAGCAAAATACAGTACCACGAGGGCACTTTTTATCAGATTTGCACAACAGAGACGTGAAGAAAGCCTATAACGTTATTTATAAATAATCTCTATATAAACAACTTTCTAAGACATTGGCTTTATCATTGATTCAATAAAGTTTATTTCTTCTTCAGTTAAATTGTATTTCCGATATAGTTGCTTATCTATTTCTGCCACACTCTTGCTCCAATCTATATCCGACTTTGCCGTAAAGTCTTGAATTGGAACAAAAGCAAAACTATCTCTTGAGATTTGTTGTGTAATGACTTTTAATGATAGTAGATAACGTAAGAATTTTGTACATAAATATTTTGCAGCATTATCTACAATAATTTTATCCGCGGAATGGTAGACGAGAAGATAAGTCTCCGAGCAAATAACATTGGGTTCTAAAACTTTAACCTTAGGAAGAACCTTTCGTTTTCCGTCTTTATCTGCACGACCAGCCGATTCACTTGCTCTTGAACAAATAACTTTCCATTCATCCACGACATTACTATTTACAACAACATCTGCGCGGTCAACATACGACACGCCTTGACGTCCATACAAGGCAACAGACGACGAATTACTATTCTCGTAGCCAACATAATTTGTCGGGAATCCAAAAGGTTTCCTACTAAATACAATAGAAGATAATGTCTCTTCTTCTTTACTCGACACTTTTTGCAGTAAATCTATAGCAGCAGTACTTCTTACAAATACAGAATGTTCGTTTAGTTTTCTATAAGACACCTTTCGCTCTCCTGCTGTTATATTTTCAAAGCGGCACTCTCCGTGATAATCATGTTCGTGAAGAAAGTAGCATATTCCTCCTGCTATATTGACTGTCGGAAAAATATCTCTGGAGTCAGTATAGTCAAACAAAGTTTTTATGCGGTCATCATTCAGCATGTCCTCTCTAAAAGCATCGAGCCCCTTACCTCCAGCGTACCACCTTGCTGGCATAATCATCGACATATAGTTAGGTATAAGCCTCTTTGCCATATCAACAAACAAGTTATAAACAGGAATTGCGCTCGCTTGTGCTCCTCCGTCCATTTCTTGATACGGCGGATTACCTACTATCGCTTTTATTCTCATATCTTTTCCTACAAGATTGCTAACTTTCTTTATAAAAAGTTCCGGCTGGTTTTTAATTTTGTTGATTAAGTCATCGGGAGCCCACATATTGGTCTTGCCTTTGCGGAAGCCAAACAGTGTGCGGCGCGTGATAGTTTTTGCCATAGGCGTTTTGCATATCACAAAAATGTTATCTGCTATTACTGCGTCCCAAATAGCCTGATGCTCAGCGAGAGTGCGAGGCGAGGAAACATTATCGCGCAGACGCGAACGATAGACATTATATGCCAAATACAGCGGATAAAGTCCTGATTTGCTGTTAATCTCAAGCAAACACGCGTCGGGACGGAACACATCGGCGGTAACATTGTCGCGCTCCACGAAGCGCGGCTCTTCTATAGTGTCGGAGAAGTCCTCATTGAAGAAAGTGTAGCCTCCAAGGCAGTCGCTCATATGCATATTGACCACGCGCCACGGTGTAAGCACCGTTTCCTTATCAGGATTGCGGAAAGTGCTGAAAATATCAGCGATGCGCCCGATGCGTTCCTCCACCGTTAGGTTGTCTGCCGCGCGAGCCATTTGTCTGATGCGCTTAGCCGCAGCAGTAAAAATGTCGGGATCGTAATATTTCTTGAAATCATTGAAATGTTCCTTGCTCACACCGCGCGGCATAAACTCTTCCCATGATGTGTCGTCGACAAGCGCGGTGAAATTATCTATCGTCAGCTCCCTGTCCTCGTCCACGATGTTTGCACCATATATAAGCAGGGGCATACGGATGCTGATGCCGCGCAGTATGGAGATAGCATCGTCTCTTAGCTTGCGCCGCTTTGCCAATTCCTCGCGGCGAGCACGCTCTTCGTCGCTAAGCTCGCTTTTCTTTTTCTTGTTAAGCCTCTCCATCTCGGCATACTCCTCATTAGTCAGCCCCTGCTCGTTGACAGCAATCTTATTCGACTTAGCAATCGCTTTGGTCTTGCCGATAATGCCCTTGAGGTTGTTAAACTCCTTGAGTTCAAGTGCAGAGAGCTTCATCAGCTCGTCGTTATATAGGTAGCCGTCCTCAAAACCATTGCGCACCACTCTCTCCACATACACGCGCTTAAGCTGTTGGAGCATCTGCTCCGTGTCATACTGCTTCATTCGGCTGCCCTCAATGCCGATGACGGGGCAGAAGTTGAGAAACTCTCTCAGTAGCCTGCGGTCATCGTCCGTCTGCTTGCCGGCCTTGCGCGACACCTTGGCCGTCTCGGCTAATACGCGCAGCGTGCGGTCGGGGGCGAAGTCAAAGACATAGCAATCCTCCTTGACGCGCCCACAGATGGTGGCAGGCGTCTGCACACGGAAGATGGTCTGCATATAACTCGCGGCAGCAGTGTTGTAATTGCCCGACAGCATCAGCACGCCCGTCCATGCCGGCACACTGACACCCGTAGTCAGCCTGCCGCACGACAGCGTGATGGTCTCGGTGGCCGACGGGTCAGCAGTGATTGCCTGTTGCACTTTTTCGAGAGCGTTATTATAACGCCGGGTATCGTCGTCTTCTTTTACCCCCATGTCGCCGGCCACATTCACTATCTTCACGCCGCGTGCTCCGAAGCAGTCGTGGTCTAAGAGCATCTGCTCGAGGGCGGCAGCCTCCTTCACGCCCGGCACTATCCACAGCGTGTGGCGAAAGATATTGCGGTAGCGCTCGTTGGCAAAGGGATACATGCTGTGCTCATCGGTCTTGGTCAGCAAGTTAAGGAAGCTCTGAATATATCGCTTATGCACAAACTCGCCGCTATCGTCGACACGAAAGAACTCCTTGAAGTTGAAAGCCAGTTCTTCATCGGCAAACTCGTTAAGCAGACGCCCGAGGTCATAGGTATAGATGTGCATCGTGGGCAGCGCGGCGTAGGGGTTGTGGTCGCCCGGGTGGTCGATGTCCCATTGCGCCTTGGCGCGCTGCTCCATCACATAGTCCCATGTGTAAATCTCGTCCTCGCTGTAGTCATTGAGCAGATTAAAGGGCGTACCCGAGAGGTTGAGCACCTTGGTAGTCTCCTTCACAAGCTCATTCAGCACACTCTTTCCTAATTCGGTCTGAGTGCCTTCGTGAGCCTCGTCCACGATTATCAAATCCCACTCCGCCGAGAACAGTTCATCGTTCTTGTCGAAGTGGCCGCCCACCAACTCCGAGCCGCGCAAGTCCTGCATCGACGCAAAGTAGACATAGCCGCCCTCTCCCTTCCTCGAGCGGCTCTCAAGCGACTGAAAGCTCTCGCTTTTACTCTTAGAGCCGTACATAAATGTGGCATCGTCATAAAAAATCTTGCCGAAATCTTCAAACCACCCCTCGTCCACCACCGGACGGTGCGTCAGTATGAGCACACGCTGCATAGGCTGATGCTTCTTGCCGTCAGCCACAGTCTGATTCCACTCCTTCACCACCTGCAAGGCCGACAGCGTCTTGCCGAAGCGCATCTTGGCGTTCCAGAGCATCTTGTTGCTGCGCCGAAAGTGCTTGAGCGTGCTGCCGATAGCCTCTCTTTGCTCCGCACGAAACACTATAGGCGACCTACGCGTGCCGACCTGCCCTGCATTGAGCGCAGCCCTGCCTGCCTTGGCGGCAGCAATTGCCTGTTTGGCTGTCTCAAGGTCGCACACATACCACTCGTTGGCACCGTCCACATGGGGAAACTTCTTTTTCTTCACACCCGAGCGGTCAAGCACCTCATGCACTTTATGATCATTGATGCCGCAGAGCCTGCCGCCCTTAGAGAATATCGCCACCTCGGTGTGCAGCAGCTCATAGGCGATGCCGGCTGTCTTAGTGTACTGGTCGATGCGCCGGCGCGCCGTCCTGTTGAGTACAACGCTGTTAGGCGGCAGATTGATGTCGCCGTCCTCGAAAGTAGCCTCGCCAATCTTTACACAATCACGGTGCGCCGCGTCATTGATGCGGAACACATAAATCAATTTGGCCTTAAGGTCAGAAAAATACTCCATATCGCTATCCTTTAATCAAGTCCACAAATCTTATTTTCTGCTTCTCCCCTTTTGCGCTCCAGTCCTTCACGAGCGCATAAGTGCCATTGTGGGCGCGCAGCTCGTCAGTCCTGCACCCTTGGCAGTGCTCGATGCGCTCCACCGTCCCGAATAATTCCTCCTCCACCTCCCTGCGTTCGCCGCAAGAGTCGGGGACGACACATTTCAAACCGTCCATCTGCCAGATGTTCCAAGAGATGATGTAAGCAATGTATTTTACGGACTTCAGCAGCGGCTCCCTTTCAAACTTAGCCTTATAATAGTCCGTAAAAGTATGTAACAAGTTCATACGCGCCAGCAGCAGGTTGTCGCCCTGCCAGTCATAGCCGTAGATGCTCTGATAAGCCGACTGCGCCGCCTTAAGCCATTCGGCGGAAGTCTCGCAGTTTTCGCTAACCACCCTCAGCTTGCGGTCAAGCAAGCCGATGCGTTCCTCTATGGGGATAAACCTGCCGGTAGTAGCGTCATAGCGGCTCACAAGGTAGGGAGCTTCGCCGCAAGTAATCTCAAGGCGGTTTTCATTGACATAGCTGCGCCAAGTTTTACCCTCGGGAAAGTTCACTGGCTCCTTGTTTACTGTCCAAGAGTGGCTGCCGTCGGGAGCATCTACCTCGACATTAAACACACCCTCGCGGCCGAACCACGCAGAGTCCACCAAGTTGTTCTGCGCATTGCAAATCCACGACGGAGTGAACACCTCCGCCATCTCCTTAGCCCTCGCCTGCTGACTCAAGCGCGACTTGAGCACGCGGGGGAGCACCACATCGCTCCGACTGCCGCTCACAAGATGCGACATAATCTCGTCGGCGTAGCCATAGCCTTCGCCAAGCTCCTCATAGTCGTGAGTAGCCCAAAAGATGTTGCGGCCGGTAGTATGATCGCGGAGCAATATGTCTAATAGCTCCGGCGCATAGTCAGCCAAATCGTTCTCCCTGATGTCTACACCAAGGTTGTTGCCACTTATAGCATTTGCTTTTGGCATAATCTATATTTTGGCAAAAGCACTTATCGGGAGTACAGACTCTTAACACAACTTTATAGATACGAAAAAGCGCGGACGCTTATCCGTACCTGAGGTTGTGAGAAAAGACCTGCCATAAATGATAAGTAATAATCCACGCTATAATGCGCAGACACTATACACTTATTCAAATTTAGGCTCTTATGAAACTTCTCACATTTCAGGTACGCCGAATAACTGCTAATGCTGTTAGTATTCCAGTAAAGGGCTGTAGTCTCATCGCGATGAGCGTAACAACTCACAGCAAAAGTAGTAACTTTTTGGGATAAAGCATCTATTTAACTCTAAAAATCGCCACTAAACCACCTCGCCACCACAACAAATTAGAATATTTTTTGCCCTATGCGTGCGTACATTATTATAAATACTCTATATATTGTTTGAAATACCGTGCGAACTCATAGAAATGTCGTGCGCGCCCGATTTTAGCGCCTCCGCGCGCGTAGAAATGTCGGGAAAGTTCAAAAATTCCTATAAGAATTTCTAAAAAATCTTATAAGAATTCTCGGAAATTTATATAAGAATTTTTGAAAATTCTTATATGATTTTTTCAAAATCAACGAGCAAAAAACAAATGCGCAGGCTCAAAAATCAGACGCCGAGGCCTTTTCTATGAAGTTTGAGGGGGTTAAGTGCAGCAAGGACGAGGTTTTATGTAATTTTGAGGGGATAAGGTACGGCTTTGGCGATATTGTAAAACAAAAAGAGAGGAAAACTAAGTTTTTCCTCTCTTTTTGTTGGCGGTGCGTACGGGACTCGAACCCGTGACCCCCTGCGTGACAGGCAGATATTCTAACCAACTGAACTAACGCACCAACATTTCATTTTTCTTTGCCGCGCTTCTCTCTCGAAACGCGATGCAAAAGTAATAGCTTTTTTTATACTGACAAAGAAAAAACGAGTTTTTTTGTATTTCAAGGCTACTTTTTAGCCTTAAGGCAGCCTTCTGAAGTGTTTGGCTACATGATTGAGGCACAATTAGAGCAGTTTTTGATATAAGATTATAGGTTTATAGCCTTCGCTTGTCTGCTGCCAGTCGTCCAGCAAACCGACTTGCCTGTAGCCGGCATGGGCAAAAAGGCGGACACTGCGCTCATTATTTGGCGAGACATAGGCATACAGCTGGTGTATGAGTAGCATCTGTGCCGCATATTGCTCCACCAGCTTCAGTGCCTCGCGGCCTAATCCGCGCCCTTGGTATTCGGTGAGCACGGCAAGCCCTACTTCGGCGCGCTGATGACGCGGCGAGAAGTCGGTGAGGTCGATAAACCCTACCGAAGCGAGCGTCTGCTCATCTTCTATCACGAGGCGCAGCTGATGGTCGACATAAATATCGCCGGTGGCAGCGTCTATGAAACGACTGACGGCGCTACGGCTCATAGGCTGAACCATAGCCGTGCTGTCCCACATGGTTGTGTCATTCTCAAGCTTGTACATGAGCGGCAGGTCGCGGCTTTCTATAGGGCGCAGACTAACGATTGCCGATTTGAGCAGTTGCGGCTTCATGGTGTGAAGATAAACAGGTTTGTGAGTATCATCTGTTGCTCCGGCAACAGAGTACCGATAGAACATTTGCGGCCTTCGGGCAGGGAGTGCGCGAGCTTTAGTATTTGGCCGTAACTGTATTGCTCCGTATCATAAACGATATAGTCCGGCTTTACGTTTCCGAAAAGGCTTGCAAGCTGCTGTCCGTCGGCAACGGCGGAGTTGTGCAGGGTTATATCGAGAGAGTATTTGGCTGCGAGGGTTTTGACTATGTCCGCATTCTTATCGCTTACGAGGCAGAGTAGCTGCGGTTTATGCGGAGCGATGCGGCTCTTGATTTTGTAGACGAACTGTCTATAATATCTGTTGATGAAAGAAAAAGCCGCGAGCACGTAAATGGCGATGTGTATCAAAATACGCAGCAGGAAGATATGGCTGTTGAAATGTTTCTTGAAGAAGATGAAGATGGCCTTATAAAAATTGTTGACGTAGGAGTATGTATTGCGGCGAGTGCTCTCTCCTTTATAATGCAGGATTTGCGTTGGCAGATAGTAGTTGTTTCTGCCTGCCTTGAGCATTCTATATGAAAGATCGGTGTCTTCGCAGTACATAAAGAAGTCTTCATCGAAGATACCAACGTCTGTCAACACATCGCGCTTGACCATCATAAACGCTCCGGAGACAATCTCTATCTTGGCCGGCTCATCTAGCGGCAGATACTGCAAGTAATAGTAGCCGAAGGTCTTTGTTTTGGGGAAGAGTTTGCTCAGTCGTGTAATCTTGCAGAACGATGCCCACGGAGTGGGCACGCCGCGGCGCGACTCGGGGGCGAATGTGCCGTCGGCGTTGAGCATCTTCACGCCCATGCAGCCTGCATCGGGATGATTCTGCATGAAATCGAGGCAGCGCGTGAGCGTGTCTTCGCTGACAAAGGTGTCGGGGTTGATGCAGAGCACATATTCGCCCTGTGCCATGCGGAATGCTTGATTGTTCGCCCTGCCAAACCCCGGATTGTCGGCGTTGGCGATTATGCGCAACTCGGGAAACTCCTCCTTCGGGAAGCATTCGTGCAGGTAGGCGACGGAATCGTCGCTTGAGTTGTTGTCTACCACAAAAACCTCCCACTCTATGCCCTTCGCCGCCCTGCGTAGCGACTGTAAGCACTGGTAAACATAGTACTTTACATTGTAATTGACTATTATGACGGACAAGAGCATATGTTTCTTAGTTCTTTTGTCGCTGCGGTAAGCAGAAAATCAACGCTATGCCCAGCATGGCGCTCAGATAGAAGGGCGATTGGCTCGCCGTGATGTAGAATGCTAAAAAGTTGATGAGGATAACCAACAATACTGCCACTATTCGCAGCTGCGAGAGGGAGTCGTGGTATTTCTCTTTCTGCATTCCTTGCAGTGATTGCATCTTGCGTTTAACCATTGGCAGGGCAAACATTTTCATTGCAAGATAAGCGGTAATAAGGCTGAGCGTTATGGTGGCGAGGTTGAGCAGATATGTCGCCAGCTCGTCGAGCATCGGCGTGGCAGTCGGGATAATGCCTGCAAGGTAGAGGGCAATAAGCACTGACGGCACGAGCCATGTTATTGCATATAAAGTGTATGTCGTTTTCATCTGGCTGTAAGGGAAAAGGTTAGTTGAGATTTATTCGGTTGAGAATGGAGCGGGCTAAGGTTATCTCGTCTGTATATTCCAACTCCTCGCCCACAGAAATGCCGCTGGCGATGGTTGTGAGTTTGACATCGAAGTTTTCCAATTTCCGACCGATAAAAAAACGCGTAGTCTCGCCGTCCGTCGTAGAACTGAGCGCCATTATCACTTCCTTGACCTCGCCCGTTGCCACGCGCTCGACTAATTGCTCTATGGTGAGGTCGCCCGGGCCAATGCCGTCCATTGGCGAGATGATGCCGCCCAGCACATGATAAAGCCCCCTGTATTGTTGGGTATTCTCGATCGCCATTACATCCTGCACGCTCTGCACTACGCACAAGGTGCTGCGGTCGCGGCGCTGGTCGCTGCATATTTCGCATATCTCGGTGTCGGAAATATTGTGGCAAATTCGGCAATACTTTACTTCTTCACGAAATTTGCTAATGCTGTCGGCGAAGTTCCTTACAGCGCCCTCGGGCTGCCGAAGCATGTGGAGGGCAAGCCTTAGCGCGGTACGGCGCCCAATGCCGGGAAGAGTGTTGAAGGCTTCCACAGCCTGCTCCAACAATCGCGAGGGGTAGTCGTTGACAATCATTAGCTCGGTGTTTATAATGCTGATAACGACCTAAGAATCTGCGGCGAGCGAAGTGAGAATGTCGTCGATGTGATCCAATATCTCCTGACGCCCTATCCGTTTGGCGGAAGAGACTTCAAAATGCGGCGGAAGCTCCTCCCATTGTTCGCCGAGACCATTCAGAAAAGCCTTCACGCTTTTCCCGAACGAGCCCTTGCGAGATTTATCAGCCTTCGTGAAGATAATCGTAAAGGGAACACCATTCTCTCCGAGCCACTCGATGAAATCCAAGTCGATGCGCTGCGGAGGTATGTTCCCATCGATTAAAAGAAACAGGTTTACCATTTGTTCGCGCCGCAAGATGTAGCCTTTAATCATCTGTGCCAGTTGTTCCTGCTGCTTCTTGCCGCGTTTGGCATAGCCGTAACCCGGCAAATCCACCAGATACCACTCGTTATTGATGAGGAAATGGTTGATCAGAATAGTCTTGCCGGGAGTAGACGAGGTCATCGCAAGTTTTTCGTTGCCGGTCAGCATGTTTATAAGGCTGCTCTTACCAACATTGCTGCGCCCGATGAAAGCAAACTCTGCCTTGTCGGTGTTTATGCACTTCTCCACGCTTATTGCGCTGCTCTCGTATTTGGCGGACTTAATCTGCATGGCGCTTTTTCGCAATCTTGTTTTTTATAATAATGTAGACAAGTGCCAAAATCAGCACGGCAACGATGAAAATAACGATTGGTCGCTCATATTCTTTCAGCGCGCTTTGCAATTGCTCCTTCGGAACGACGGAATGGAGGTAATAACCGAGCGCAGCGAGCACCGCGTTCCAAGCACCGGCGCCAATAGCGGTATAAAGTGCGAACTTGGCGAAGTTCATCTTGGCCAGACCGGCAGGAATGCTGATCAACTGGCGCACTGCAGGCACCAGGCGCCCCACGAGTGTAGCCGCAGCGCCGCGTTTGTCGAAGTAAGCCTCCGCTTTCTCGATTTTCTCTTTATTAAGCAGGCACAAACGCCCCAATCGGCTCTCGGCAAAGCGGTAAACTATGGGGCGACCGACATAATAGCTCAGCGCATAGTTTACAGTGGCGCCAATCAGGCTGCCAAGCGTGGCGAACACGATTACTAACCACACATTCATGCTCCCTTCGGCGGCCATATAGGCAGCCGGCGGCACCACGATCTCGCTGGGGAAAGGAATGAACGAGCTTTCCACAGCCATAAGTAATGTAACATAAAAATAGTCGAGCTGTTCAGCGAGGTGATAGAAGAAATCGAGCATCTTTCGGATAGTTTTGTTCTGTTAGCTTTTCAGACCCACCGTGCGGTTAAATACAAGGTGGTCGGGCATCGACTCCGGATCCACATTATAGTATCCGATACGCTGGAACTGGAGGTAATCCAAGGGCTTGCAATTAGTAAGCCACTGCTCGCCATACGCTTTCACCACCTCCAGGCTATGAGGGTTGAGATACTTGCGCATATCGTCGATGTCAATGCGATCTTTGCCCTGCTGTTTGCTGTAGGCAGCCACCTCGTCGCGCGGATTCTCCACGAGCCAGAGCCTATCGTAGTTCCTAACCTCCGCTTCCACGCAGTGGTCGCAGCTTACCCAGTGGAGCGTCTTTCCTTTAATCTTGCGGTCGGCTCCGGGCAGCCCGCTACGAGTGTCGGGGTCGTACTCAGCATATATCTCCACGATATTGCCGTCGGCATCTTTCTTGCAGCAGTTCGTTTCGGGGCACTTGATGATATAACCATTCTTTAGCCTAACCTCTTTGCCCGGGCCAAGGCGGAAGAACTTCTTGGGAGCGTCTTCCATAAAGTCGTCGCGCTCTATCCATAGCTCGCGGCTGAAGGCAATTTCGTGGGTGCCGTCTTTCGGACGCTCAGGGTTGTTCTGAGCCGTCATCATCTCCACCTGTCCCTCCGGATAGTTGGTCAGAATGAGCTTGACAGGGTTCAGCACCACGCTCACACGAGTGGCACGACCATTGAGGTCTTCACGCGCAGCGCTCTCCAAGAGTGCCATCTCGTTGAGAGCATCGAAAGTAGTGTAACCGATTTTGTCGATGAACTTCACGATACTCTCCGGCGAGTAACCGCGGCGACGGAAACCGCTGATTGTGGGCATACGGGGGTCATCCCAGCCACTTACCACGCCCTCTTTAACCAGCATCAGCAGGTTGCGCTTCGACAGCAAAATATGAGTCAAGTTTAGCTTGTTGAACTCCGTCTGACGGGGGCGGTTGTCGTCAAGAGGCTTGTCGTCGCCACCGGCAATCTTCGCCCAATCGACAAAAAGGTCGTAAAGCGGACGATGACTCACGAACTCCAAGGTGCAGAGGCTGTGAGTAACGCCCTCCCAATAGTCGCACTGACCATGAGTGTAGTCATACATCGGGTAAGCGTTCCACTTGTTGCCCGTTCGCCAATGCGGCATATTCAGCACGCGGTACATAATCGGGTCGCGGAAGTGCATGTTGGGCGAAGCCATGTCGATTTTGGCGCGTAGCACCATCTTGCCCGGCTCCATAGTGCCGGAGTTCATTTGTTCAAACAGCGCAAGGCTTTCTTCCACGGGGCGGTCGCGATAAGGCGAGTTCTGCCCAGCCTGGGTGGGCGTCCCCTTCTGTCGGGCAATCTCCTCGGCGCTCTGTTCGTCCACATACGCCTTTCCTTCCTTGATAAGCTCGACCGCCAAGTCCCAGAGCTGCTGGAAATAGTCGCTCGCATAAAGCAGTTTGCCCCACTTGAAGCCTAACCACTCGATGTCGCGCTTGATAGCCTCCACATATTCAGTGTCTTCCTTCTGCGGATTTGTGTCATCCATGCGCAGATTGCACACACCGCCGTACTTCTTGGCTATACCGAAGTCGAGCGCTATGGCTTTGGCGTGGCCGATGTGCAGATAGCCGTTGGGCTCTGGTGGAAAGCGCGTCTGAATGCGTCCTCCGTTCTTGCCCTCCTGCAAATCCTTCTCCACCATCTCCTCAATGAAATTGAGGCTTTTCTTTGTGCTGCCCTCTTCCTGCGCAGGGACAACGTTTATGTTGGTATTCTCGCTCATAATCTATCTTAAGCAATATATAATTCTTTAATTTGCCGCGAAGTTAGCCATAAATTCCCTAAGCCACAAATTTTACGCGCGTACAATTATTTATATAAGGGCATAAAACCAATCGTTACCACTATCCTATCAAAACAATTCGGACATCAGACCGCAACAAGTCCAATGCCCGAATTAGCATTTAAGCAAAAAATCGCTACAAACTCAGCGCGAGACGACAACCTTGACAGCTGCCTATATAAGTAGTCTCGTTTCCGGCACGGTCAATCGTATAACAAGACTTTGCATCGCCCAACCAGCAACCACCACGCTGCACCTTAAGACTACCGGAAGCTGGGCCGGTGGGATTAGTCTGCTCAGAGTCGGGATAAAAGCCATACCAATCCTGACACCACTCCCAAGCATTTCCGCTCATGTCATAAATTCCCAACTCATTCGCCTCTTTTGTACCTACAGAGTGTGGCCTTTGATTACAATTCTCTATGTACCACGCAACATTGTCTATCTCATCGCTCCCACTATAAGTATAGCCTTTACTCTTATTGCCTCCTTTCGCTGCAAACTCCCACTCAGCCTCCGTAGGCAAGCGGAAATTCTCTCCTGTCAGCTCATTAAGTTTTGCAACAAACTCCTGGCAGTTATCCCAACTAACATAATCTACAGGCAAATCTCCACCCTTAAAATAAAAACTCGGATTTTCTCCCATCACAGCTTCCCAGAGAGCTTGAGTAACCTCAGTCTGACCGATATAATAACTGCTAAGCGTTACACTATGCACCGGTTGCAAATGCCGCATACCTTCATTACTGCCCATTTCAAATGTGCCGCCTTCAACAGCAACCATGACAAATGACACACCATTCACTGTATATGTCTTATTTTTACCGGAAAAGTGAGTATTATCGCCTTCCGTACCATTATCATCGCTTTCGTCCTTATCTTTATCGTTGCTGCTACCTCCTTGCGTGCCACCGCCAGCACCCTGCTCGAAATCTTCGGGATTATCATCATCCTCACTACAACTAACACACACCAGAGTGCTCGCAAAGAACACAGCAATCATTAAACTGAAGAAATTAAATTTTCTCATAATGAAACAACACTTTTATTTATCGCTAAAATAGTTAAACGCTTTGTAGAATCAAACAAAAATACTTTTGCAAATTTTGCAAAAAAATATCTTAAGTTACCCAAATACCTCCATTACAATCATAATGCAAAGGTAATGAAACAACAACACATAAGCGCTATTTTGTAAGATTATTTTACAGGACATAATCAACTTGCAAAAACAAACAATGTTCTATAAATTCCTGCGAATTTTGTCGGTATAGCCCAAAATCGCATACACACTATGCGAAACATCGTTCTATCAGTTCGCAAAGTCGTGCATTCTGTGTAAAACATCGTCAAAACTTCTCCTAATGTCGTGCGGACTCACAGAAAAGGTCTCCGGACTTGTAGAAATGTCGTGAAAATTCAAAAAATATTATAAGAATTTCTAAAAAATCATATAAGAATTCCCGAGAATTTATATAAGAATTTTTGAAAATTCTTATATGATTTTTTCAAATTCCACGAGCAAAAAACAAATGCGCAGGCTCAAAAATCAGATGCCGAGGCCTTTTCTGTGAGTCCGCACGACTTTTCTCACACATAAATGAACTAAACATAAATTGCGAACTATTAGTACAAAAAAGTAGAGGCGTCGAAACAAGTCCGACGCCTCTATAAACAATAGCAACGTAAGGGAACACGTCCCTTACAATATTAATAATTCTGAGCCAAAAGCTGGAAGTATGCCTTCGGATGGTCGCAAACAGGGCAAACCTCGGGAGCCTGCTTGCCGATAACGAGATGACCACAGTTGGAGCACTGCCAAATACAGTCGCCGTCCTTAGTGAACACAACCTTATTCTGCAGATTTTCGAGCAATTTGAGATAACGCTCCTCATGATGCTTCTCGATAGCGCCAACCATCTCAAATTTGTCGGCTATCTCGTCGAAACCTTCCTCACGAGCCTCCTTTGCAAATTGAGCATACATATCTGTCCATTCGTAGTTCTCACCAGCAGCAGCGTCCTTGAGGTTCTCCTCGGTAGAGGGGACTGCGCCTCCATGCAAGAGCTTAAACCAAATCTTGGCGTGCTCCTTCTCATTGTTGGCCGTCTCCTCAAAGAGAGCGGCTATCTGTACATAACCGTCCTTCTTAGCCTTAGAAGCATAGTAGGTGTACTTGTTGCGTGCCTGCGACTCGCCAGCAAAGGCGGTCATCAAGTTTTGCTCGGTGCGAGTTCCTTTTAATTCTTTCATAGTTGTTTAGTGATTAAAAAATTAGTGGTTTTGTTATAGTTGTGTTATTCTTTGTTTTGGCAGCAACCGCAGCTGCATCCGATGAGGCACCACACAACAGCTGCCAGCAGGGCGCCTACAATGGGAGCGACGATAAATACCCAAAGGTCAGCGAGTGCCTGACCGCCTTCAAAGAGAGCAGGGCCGATGGAGCGGGCGGGATTGACAGAAGTGCCAGTATAATGAATGCCTACGAGGTGAATAAGCACGAGAGAAAGACCGATAGCAAGACCGGCAAACTGACCTGCGCCCTTCTTCTCGTCGGTAGTTCCGAGCACTACAAGAACAAAAATGAAAGTAAGCACTGCTTCAACAATGAAGCCGGCTAATTGATTGCCTGCGCCTGCAGTAGAGTTGGCGCCAGTGAGAGTACCTCCGAAATCGGTAGTAGTAACAGAAGTGAACAGATACAAAATTGCGGATGCGAGGATTGCACCTACGATCTGGAAGACGATATAACCAGCGGCGTCCTTAACACTGATGCGCTTGGAGACAAGGCAACCGATAGTAATGGCAGGATTGATGTGGCAGCCACTAATACCTCCGATGGTATAGGCCATTGCTACCACAGCGAGACCGAAAGCGAGCGCCGTGCCGACTACGGAAGCGGTGTCAACACCACAACTAAGACTTACGGCAGTACCGCAGCCCAAAAGTGTCAGTACAAAAGTTCCTACTAACTCTGCAAAATACTTTTTCATTGGATTTAGAATTATTGGGGTTAATAATAACAAAATTCTATAGTTAATTATTTATCAACGCAATGGCATAAGCAGAGATGCCCTCCTCTCTGCCGGTGAAACCGAGGCGCTCCGTAGTAGTCGCTTTGATAGAAACACAATTTAGGGGAACATTCATAATGGCGGCAAGGCACTCTTGCATCGCGAGAATGTGCGGATTTATCTTAGGACGCTCACAACAAACAGTAGCATCTATATTACCAATTGTGTAGCCCTCTTTTTTCAGCATCTCCACGACTTCCGCCAGCAGCCGCTTGCTGTCTATGCCTTTGTAGCGAGGATTCGTGTCGGGAAAATGGTAACCAATATCACGCAGACAAGCCGCCCCAAGAAGAGCATCGCAGATAGCGTGAATAAGCACGTCAGCATCACTGTGGCCGAGCAGGCCGAAATCCACATCGAGCTTTATTCCTCCAAGCCAGAGCTCACGATCAGCGACAATGCGGTGAACATCGTATCCAAGACCGACTTTCATTGGCATTTCGTCTTATTTTAATCATTTAGCGACGACGACCGCGTCCAAAAAGATCTTTCAAACCGTCCATGTCAAAGCCCAAAGTAACGCGAAGGGTTTGATCTAACGGATTAGCAGCAGCAGTAGAGATGACATAACCGGCATCAATAGAAAAGACATTCATCTTAAACCCTGCGCCCACGGTAAAATATTTGCGCCCACCTTTAGTATCTGCCTCGTGATGGTAACCTGCACGCAAAGAGAAGTTATCATTATAAATATACTCCGCGCCAAGCGACCATTGAATTTCATCTAATTCCTCGGAGAAGCCACCGGGAGCATCGCTGAAACTCTTAAAAATTCCGGAGACAGAAGAAATGTTGTAATAGTTCTCTTCTCGATACTGCTGGTATTCGGCAGTATGATCTTTGCCATCATCCGTACTGAACCCAAGCGCTTTTGCACACTGCGCATCAGTGGGATATGTAGGTACAAGCAGTTTATTCGCATCGGCAACGATAGAAAAACGATTATACTCGTTAATCGGAATTGTATAACAGAAACCCAGACGCAAAGTGGTGGGAATAAAATAAGAATAATCATCGCCATAGTTGACTTTGCCACCAAGATTAAAGATGCCGCCACCAATACTGAGCTGACACTCGCGACTACCGGCATTTACATAAGTTGTATAATAGGCGGAAAGATCTGCAGCAAAAGTAGAACCGGGCTTAGAACTGTCGTCGCTTTTACCGGAAAGATCAGAATAGATGTAACGAAAGGTAACACCTGCCGAGAAAGTCTCGCTGAGCATACGACTATAAGCTACATCGACTGCCATCTCGTAAGGCTTTATACTCATATTTTCATTGCCATTTATCATAACATCGCCAAGCGAGAAATAACGCAGCGAACCGGAAACAGCTTGGTAATCGCCGACACGATAGTAGCCAGCAAGATAAGCCAGATCAATATCATTGACCAATTGGCGGAGCCATGGAGTATAATTGAGGGCAACACCACCCTTGGAAATAGCAAAAGGGTATTTTGCTGCGTTCCAAGCCTGCGAGTTAATATCTGGTTCGGTAGCAGCACCGACATCGCCCATACCACCTGCCCTCGCGTCGGGAGCAATACTCTGAGAGACGACAGCAGTCTGCACAGGATTGAACTTTTCTTTTATATCTTCTGCATTTAATCCCACAGGGATAATGAATATAAACGCAGAAAGTACACTAATAAGCCTATTCATTTTGTTTTTTATTGTTCGTCAGTAATCTTATAAACTCAAAAATTTTGTTTTTATTGTATAATGCAGAGGTTTTATCGTCGATGAATTATCAATTTCTGTCTGCCTGTACTTTTTTTACTCTCGTTACAACTAATTCCAACCTCATATACATACAAACCA
This sequence comes from Prevotellaceae bacterium, assembly GCA_022508585.1. Lineage (GTDB taxonomy): Bacteria > Bacteroidota > Bacteroidia > Bacteroidales > Bacteroidaceae > UBA6382. The sequence goes on from JAFLUU010000001.1 coordinate 29,726, forward strand.
TCCTGTAAAGGCACTCCATTATTAGAAGTAAGATTCCAATGAATGGTATGATAGCCGGAAGTTGTTACGGCATTCTCGGTATGAGTCCAGACGCGCTGCCCATAAAGGTTATAGACATCAATAGTGAAAATCGTTTCGGAATTTGGACGGTCATAAGTAATAATAAATGTGGTAGAGCTGTAAGCAGGATTATCACTAAGCGCAACAGAGTTGAGCTGCGGACGCATATTAGCATCAACCACGAAGTCAAGCACAGCAGAAGAGGAATTATTCTTCACGTCCCACGCACGGAAAAGCAGACTATGTTTGCCGTCTTCAAGAGCAGGAATCATAAACGCTACCTTACCGGAGGTATAACTGCCAAAGTCGTTCTCGTAGTATGGATTAAGGTTATACGAAGTGCTTTCCTTGCCGTCTATAATGAGCAGAAGATCGTGCCCGACCCCATTGCCACTGATATTGATGCCGTCGGTATCAGAAAGAGTGGCATAGAAATACGGAGTATCGTTGACAATCTGTCCATTACGGAAATCTGGGGTATTAAGATAAACAAACAATTTCGGTCCCTGCTGCCCGGGGACAAAATCCTCGCTCGTTCCGCCAATAGTGAAGCGCTTGTCGGTTCCATTAGCTTCGACGGAGCGGTCAGTGTTGACAGCATATAACTTAACCATGCCCTTACCATCACTATATTTGATATCAAGAGGAATAGGCAGTACCACACTGAAATTACCACCCGACACAGAATCGTTACCCTCGAATAGGAGATGATCGTATGTGTAATAAGAAAACGGATTAACACTTTCGTTGAGATTATTCTTACATACGATTGTGTCTTGACTATCATAAAGAGTCACTGCGACCTGCCCATTAAACATTGGCATCAGATTGCCGTTCTCATCTTCGATATGACCGGAGAAACGAGCCTTACTACCTGCCGACAAATTGGGCAGAGAGCCATTCTTGAGGGCAACGCCATTGATACTGTCAAGCACCACGGTGTGAGTGGGCATCGCAAGACATATAGCAGGGTCGCCCATGAGAGCATATTTGAGTTTATTCTCGCTATAGTCGCGGTTCTGCATTATTTCGCCCTCCACAGAACTTACAAGATTGACCTTGGTAAGGCGCATAGCATCGCCAATAGTATTACGCTTGCCTTTCTCACGTCCAAACACGTAATAGACATAATAATTATTGATATAACTGTTCTGAGTGCTGTAAACAGCACGTGCGGAACTCATAAAAGCAATAGCTGCACCATTAGGATTGAGCATACTCTCCACACCGATATTCTCTTCCTCGCGGTCATAAGGAGTAATCTCGCAAGAGGCCACAACCCACATCGGCACTTTTAAACTGGAGAAGTTCTTAAAGTCTGCTGTCTTGAGAACCATTTCCTTAGACACGCAATAAGGAGCGCCATGACCGGTGTAGTTCATCAGCAACGCGCCCTTGCTCATAGCCGTCTTGATGTCTGTAGTCGCTTGCGGGTAAGTAAACCCTGTTGCAGTGGTAACACGCGGATATTTATCCCAATAAATGCGGTCAACCTTGAGATTAGGATAATATTGTTCCACATTCTGCGCCGCACTCTCCGCAGCGCTCATGTGTTTGTTGCCGTCACCATCGTCAGCAAGGAAGTATACATTATTTTTCCAGCTGCCAGTGTTTTTATTCTCCACGTAATTGAAGATTTTGTCGACCAAAATCTTAGCTTCTGCGGCAGTGGTGGCAGGCAGGCGGCCAATACCTATGTCAACCTTGTCATACTTGATATTATCACCCTCGCCGTCGTCAAGCAAACCGAAATAGTCATCGCTAACGAAGCACGTAACCTCACTTACAGAGGGCTCGCTCTCATAACAGAGCAGATAATCCTTCGGATCTTTGCGCCGGCAGGCTTCGGTAAGGCAGCGGTTGTCCCACAAACCATTGCCAAAAAGCAAAAGATACTTAGGCATACCACCTTCGTTGTTGCGGTCGTAGAGCATCTTGAGATACCGCCGATAAGCACCGGCATCCGGAGTGCCGGAGGAGTACTCGTTATACAATTCGTCGGCACGCACGATTTTTACGCGCAGCGAGTCATGGGCACGGTGCATCTCAGCCAAGCGTTGAGCCTGCTCCATGAGTTTTCCGCTCTCAGGAATGATGATAACCATGTCAGCTACGGAATCGGCATGGAGATCCTGGTTGGCAATAACGCCCACTTTCTCCGGTGCAGGGTAAGCAGCATTTACATTCACGGCCACATAGCGCAAAGTCGGATTCTCTACATCAAACTCCAGCGTACCGCCGTTCAAATTGCCCTTCACTTGAGCCACAGGGTTGCCCGGATAGCCGATACGCCATATCTGTGTGTTGGCATTAGCCCCCTCCATGCGCATAGTAGAGGGGCGAGAGGAATAATGACTGAACACAAGGAAGTCATCATTGAGCTTCAGCTTACGACGATAGCAAATCTTGACATAATCCAAGCGCGCGGAATGCCCTTGAGTCGTAACGATGCGCAGATTGTTGGTATTGGCGATGTTATCCAGCTGGAAAGTGCGACTACCATTGGTTGCCTTGTCAAATTCGCTGGTCAGTGCGCCCATAGAGATGCTACCGATGCTCTTTGAGTTGAAATAATACTGTGAATTAGTGATATTAGAGGACGCAGCCGCAATATTGACGGTCAAAGACGCAGCATAATTATTGTCCGCATCGGGGGTATTGACTGTAAGAGTGCGGTCATTGCCATTTGCAAAGTTATAATCCTCATAAAACGTGCGACCACCGGTGTACCAGCTGTATTCATCCTTGTCATAAATGTAGTGCTCGGGATAAGTAGTGATTGTCTGGTACGTATAGGTCGGTACGTCTAGCATAGTCATCTGCAGAGGGTCATCGCCCTCGGTCAGGAAATAGTAAGAATAACTCGAATAAGTGTTATTGGCGTGAGTGGCAAAGCAAGTGCCATTCTCATTATTAGGATTATCGAGCGCCCATTTACCCCACCTCACAGTACCTTCGGCAAAGAAGAGCAACGCATCGCTGCGGCGGTAGAGGGGCACCTCTTCGAGGTCGTCATAATCGCTATCAGCGTCAGAGCCGTAGCGTATCAAGTCGTTTTGCAGACGTCCGCCATAGCCATAGAGCTTAACGCGGTCGGGATTGCTGAAACCGAGGCCGGCAAGAAAACTACGGCTGAGCTGATAAATACCTTCATTGCTTACACGTATCTTTACCCACTTGCCGCTACTCAAAACCGAGTGTTCCTTATAACGAGCATTGCCGTTGGCCGCAGCGAAAGCGCCGGCACGAGCATAGTTCTCTACGGTCTGTGTTTCATTGGGCACAACGTTGAGCTTACAACTGAGCAACTTGAGCCATTTGCCGTTGCGCTTGACAATAGGCACAAACTGCACATCGAGCATTCCCACCTTGCGACTCACACCGAGGTGAGCGGAGACCTTTATATCCTCGCCGATTTCGTCAGCATTGACAGCCACCTTCTTAACCTCGGCCTTGGTCAGTTCCGCATACTCGGGATATTCCAGAGTAACGGAATAGCCTTTCTTACTGTAGTCGACACCTAAGTCTATCGTGCGGCAAAACACAGGCAGGTCGTTGTCAAAGTCAATATTGCCCCAATTGATATGCGTAAACTCGCTTTGAGCACTCATCGAGCCCACTACCAGCGATAGCAAACAGAGCAACGCCACCTTTGCCGCCTTATAATATAATATGTCAATACGCATAATTTATGTTCCTCTCTTACTTAACGTTAAATTCGGTCAGCACATCGTCGTTAAGCCTGCCCTCTATGTGGCTATCTATCTCCACCACAGGCTTATGGTCGGGTTTGCCTATCAGTAGCAGGTCGCCCTGCCGCAGAGTGAAGAAACGACTCACCCGTTCTATTACCTCACCGGCCAGAAGCGCCACATCGTCTATCATTATGGTGCTCATTTCTTTACCGTTGATGACAAGCGAGACAATTTGCTTACCAGTCAAAGGGCGAACGTCGGTCGGCGTGAACTGACCCACGCACACCGAGCCGTCAAAGCTCTTGGCCATATCCCACGGCTCGCCCTTGGCGCTCAACTGCCGGAGCACGTCTTCAGCAGTGAAGTCAACAGCCACACACGCAGCGTCGTAATATCTATAAGCGAAGCGAGCGGGAATGCTCTTGCCCATGCGGCAGATACGTAACGCGAGATAAGGTGAGGCACTCATCTCTCCGGTGAAGTCAGGCACAAACATCGGCTTGCCGTTAGTCAACAACGCAGAGTCTGCCTTAAACCAAATGCGCGGACACGCCTCCATAATATTTAACGCATTCTCGTCTGTTTTATTATATACTTGCGTACTTTCTGCAACGATTATCTTCATCTCCAAAAAAGTTTTGACAGGCAAATTTAACGCAAGCCGAGCAAAGAGCAAAATTTATTTGAATTTTTCAGAAGCGTATTCTTCCCTTTATTCGTACTTTTGCATAACATATTAGTCGCAACAATAAATTACTAAACCCACTCAAATTTTTCGCCTATGGTTAACTCTTCTATCTCGCGCGTCATCTCGCGGCTCCGTTTCCCCTTAATGGTGGGCGTAGTATTCATCCACTCCAAAAGTATCTTCATCAAACCGGAGATGCCCTTGCTATCAAACATCGCAACATTCTTCTCCTCCATACTGCCATCGTTCTGCGTGCCACTATTCTTCACATTCTCCGGCTATCTATTCTTCGCCAGCACACCAAACCTCACTCCCAGCGACTATGGCCGCAAGCTAAAGAAACGATTTCGCACCCTTGCCGTGCCTTACCTCTTCTGGAACTCCTTGACAATAGCCGCCCTTTGGATAACTGGCCGCCTCGTGCCATCAATAGCCAACCCTGTGTTTGAAACGGCATCATCTACCCTCTCCCCAGAATTGTTAAAATGCTTTTATTGCCTATCCGACGGATTTCCTATCGCCTATCAGTTTTGGTTTGTGCGCGACCTTATGATAGCTATCGTCTTCTCCCCTATCGTATACCTCATTGTTAAGAAGACACCAATCGGGATAATATGCCTAACGATTAGCTACTTTATCCTACCGCACATGACAGCGTGGTATTTCTTCTCATTAGGAGCATATTTCGCAGTGCAACAGAGAGATTTCATCGCTTTATCAAACAAATTATTCAAATACGCCGTCATTATCGGGACACTCTCGCTCATTACGCTGATAGCGATTGGCAATATATTTAAAGCCGCGGAGTTTTACATTATCAGCTCGATGATTGTGGTGGTAGCAGTTGCCGCCAAATGCATCGGCACTCACAGCAAATACAACCATTTCTTCTCCAAATATTGCAGAACCGCTTGGCAATATACAGGAGGTCGTTACGACCCCTCATTTTTCTTATTCTGTTACCACACGCTGCCGCTCATGGTAATAAAAAAGATAAGCAGTTCGTTCTTGGCAGACAAAAGCGAATGGTTCTGGATTGTCGATTACTTCTTCAACCCGATTATCGTCACAATCATAGGCGTTGTATTGTACAAGTATCTCTACAAATACGCGCCACGCCTGCTCTCTTTCGTTACAGGAGGGCGATAATAACATCTTCTCACTTTCCCAAAAGTCCTCAAAACAGAGCTAAATCGCGCCGAAATTTTACCTAACCCCCTCAAAGTTTGAAAAAACATCGTGCGCATCTGATTTTTGAGCCTCCGCGTTTGTTTTTTCATCGTGAAACTTAAAAAATTCTTATAAGAATTTCTAAAAAACCTTATAAGAATTTCCGGGAATTTATATAAGAATTTTTGAAAATTCTTATAAGATTTTTTCATTCTTCACGACATTTCTACGAATTTCGAGGCTCAAAAATCGTACGTGGAGGCCTTTTCTGCGAACTTTGACGAGGTTAGGTGCAGTTTTGAGAATATAAGGTGCGACCATGACGATATTTAGTGCTGTGAATACGGCAATTTATTATAGTCTTAATGATTGCTATCAATCTCTTGTAGACATTGATAGCCGCATTGATAAACATCGAGCAAAGCGCGGTGTTTCAATAAGACTGCGCTCTCGCCATATTTACATGATAGTCCGCGTTACCAGCGATACGTTTGCCGATATGGCTCATGAAGGCTTTGCCTTTGTTATTTTTTTTCGTACTTTTGCAGTTTGAAATACACCTTATTTATAATAACGACAATATTTTAACACAATACAGACGAGATGATAACTGTTAACGACCTTGCCATTCAGTTTGGCAGACAAGTTTTATACAAAGATGTGAACCTAAAGTTCACCAACGGCAACATCTATGGCATCATCGGCGCCAATGGTGCCGGCAAGTCCACCTTGCTGCGCGCTATCAGCGGCGAACTTGAGGCTACCAAGGGCACTATAGAGTTTGGCCCTGGCGAACGCATGTCGGTGCTTAGTCAGGATCACTTCAAGTTCGACGAACACACGGTGCTCGACACTGTGCTTATGGGACACCGCGAGCTTTGGGACCTCAACATCGAGCGCAACGCCCTCTACGCCAAGGAAGACTTCACTGACGAGGACGGTATTCGCGCTGCCGAGCTGGAAGAGAAGTTTGCCAACATGGGCGGCTACGACTCGGAGAGCAATGCGGGTGCGCTATTAGAGCAGTTAGGCATTCCCGTGAAGAAGCACCAGACCAAGATGGGCGACCTTGAGGGTAAGGAGAAGGTGCGCGTCATGCTGGCGCAGGCTCTGTTTGGCGAGCCCGACAATCTGCTCCTCGACGAGCCGACCAACGACCTCGACCTTGAGACCGTGGAATGGCTTGAGAATTACTTAGGCAACTATGAGCACACTGTCTTGGTTGTGAGCCACGACCGCCACTTCCTCGACGCGGTGTCTACCCATACCGTCGATGTGGACTACGGCAAAATCACACTCTTTGCCGGAAACTACAGCTTCTGGTATCAGTCGTCGCAGCTGGCTCTGCGCCTGCTGCAGAATCAGCGCCAGCGCATGGAGGAGAAGCGCAAAGAGCTGGAGGAGTTTATCCGCCGTTTCTCGGCTAATGTGGCTAAGTCCAAGCAAACGACCAGCCGCAAGAAGATGCTCGAAAAACTGAGCATCGAAGAAATCCGCCCCTCGACCCGAAAATATCCGGGCATCATCTTTACGATGGACAGAGAGCCGGGCAATCAAATCCTTGAGGTTAATAATCTCAAGGCGGTGGCCGACGACGGCACCGTGCTCTTCCAAAACCTCAATTTCACGATTGAGAAAGACCAGAAAGTCGTCTTTATCAGCCACGACTCGAGGGCTATGACCGCCCTGTTCGAGATTATAAACGGCAACGCCGAGCCTGCGGAGGGCGAATACAAGTGGGGCGTTACGATTACGCCCGCTTACCTGCCGCTTGACAACACTAAGTTCTTTGAGTCGCAGATGAACATGCTGGAGTGGCTCAGTCAGTTCGGCGAGGGCAACGATGTGTACTTCAAGGCCTTCCTTGGGCGCATGTTGTTCAGCGGCGAGGAGATTTTGAAGAAGGTTAATGTCTTGAGCGGCGGCGAGAGAATGCGCCTCATGATTGCGCGTATGCAGCTCAAGAATGCCAACTGCCTCGTGCTCGACACTCCGACCAACCACCTCGACCTTGAGTCTATTCAGGCGTTCAATAACAATCTGAAGCTCTACAAAGGCAACCTGCTGTTCGCCTCTCACGACCACGAGTTTATCAACTCGCTTGCCAACCGCGTCATCGAGCTCACGCCCAACGGCATCATCGACAAGTTGAGCAACTATGAGGACTATATGGCTGACCCGCGCATACAGGAGCAGAGGCAGAAACTTTACAATAACCCGGAGTAGTAAACAGACCAAGATGAGTGTTACATTTATTGCCGGCCCTTGCGTAATCGAGTCCGCCGAACTGCTTGACACGGTGGCTGCGGAGATTGCGCGTATCAACAAGACTTACGGCCTCGACATCATTTTCAAATCTTCGTTCGACAAGGCAAACCGCACCTCGCTCAAATCTTTCCGGGGGCCGGGCTTGGAGAAAGGCGTGCAGATGCTGGCCGACATTAAAGAGAAGTATGGGCTGCGTATCCTGACGGATATACACGAGGCGTGGCAGGCAGAGCCCGTCAGCGAGGTGGCTGATGTGCTGCAGATACCGGCTTTTCTCTGCCGCCAGACCGATCTGCTCGTAGCTGCCGCCAAGACGGGACGCACAGTCAACATCAAGAAGGCGCAGTTCCTCAGCGGCAAGGATATGCAGTACCCTGTGGAAAAGACGCAGGCCGCCGGTGCCACCGAGGTGTGGCTTACGGAACGCGGCAACAGCTTCGGTTACAACAATTTCGTCGTTGACTTCCGCAACATTCCCGATATGCTGCAGTTCTCTCCCACCGTGATAATGGACTGCACCCACTCTGTGCAGCGCCCCGGGGCGGGCAATGGATTTACCGGCGGCGACCGACAGTTTATCCCTGCTATGGCGTTGGCGGCCAAGGCATTCGGCGCCACAGGCTACTTCTTTGAAACACACCCCGACCCTTCCGCTGCTCTCAGCGACGGCACTAACATGTTGCCCCTCGACCAGTTTGAGGGTGTGGTCAGGAGTTTATTGGACTAACTTGCTATAACTATGTGGAACGAAACTGCCATAAAATGCCTCCGCGACGAGGCGCAGGCTCTGCTCGACCTTATACCGAAACTCAACACTGATTTCGACCGCGCTATCGACCTTATCCTCGCCTGCAAGGGCAAGGTTATCATAACCGGTGTGGGAAAGAGCGGCCATATCGGCGCAAAGATTGCCGCCACCTTGAGTAGCACCGGCACGCCCAGCTTCTATGTCAACCCTCTCGACCTTTATCACGGAGATCTCGGGGTTATCAGCGACGACGATGTGGTTATCGCTATCAGCAACTCCGGTTATACCGACGAGCTGCTGCGTATCGTTCCCTCGCTCAACGAACGCCAAATTCCGATCATCGGAATGAGCGGCAATCCCGACTCTTTGCTTGCGCAGAACTCGTTTGCGCACCTAAACATCGCCGTTGAGCGCGAGGCCGACCCGCTAAACCTCGCCCCCACCTCCTCCACCACCGCCACGCTGGCCATGGGTGATGCTATCGCCTGCTGTTTGGTCAAGGCGCGCGGCTTCCGTGAAACGGACTTCGCGCAATTCCACCCTGGCGGCATGTTGGGAAAACGCCTGCTCACAAAAGCGAGCGATGTGATGCACACTCAAGAACTGCCTATAGTGAGTCTGACCACTCCCCTGCCCGAAGCGGTAACGATTATCAGCCAAGGCCGCCTTGGCATCTGCATTGCTATCGACAATGAGCAGATTTGCGGCATCATTACCGACGGAGATATTCGCCGCGCGATGCAACACTCCAAGGCCGAGTTCTTCTCGCTCAAAGTGGAGGACATAATGACCCGTGCCCCCAAGATTGTGCCGCCCACGATGAAGATTGCGGAAATCGACCGCATTCTGAACAACAATAAAATCCACTGTGTCCTCGTTGCCGACGAGAATAATCACTTGCTCGGCGTGGTGGACTCTTTCAGCACCGTGATATAAAGCAATGCGCATGAACTATAGATTTAAGGCATGGCTCTGCAGCAAGCGGTGGACATCTATAATAATGTTCGCGTGCGTACCTTATATATATATAAGCGCGCAAGGCATCGAGGCGATGCGGCAAGCAGTGGAGGCAGAGGGGGCAAAATTCAGCGACAACAACAGTGTTGTCTTTTTCAGCAGCGGAAAGGATAAATTCAAGGACTTATTTCAAGCCGTGCGCGAGGCTAAGGAAACTATCCACATGGAATACTTCAACTTCCGCGACGATTCCATAGCCAACACCCTCTTTGACAGCCTCGCCGTCAAGGTCAGGGAGGGCGTGAAGGTGCGACTGCTCTACGACGCCTTCGGAAACAGCAGCAACGACCAGCCAATCCGCTCCAAGAGGCTCAAAGAAATACGCGCCACCGGCATTGAAATCTACGAGTTCGACCCGATTAAATTTCCATGGGTTAATCATATCATTCCCCGCGACCATCGCAAAATAGTAGTAATCGACGGAAAGTCCGCTTACAGCGGCGGCATGAATGTGGCCGACTATTATATTGTCGGCAAGCCTGAATTCGGGGGCTGGCATGACCTTCACTACCGCATTGAGGGTGATGCTGTGGGCGAATACCAGAAAATCTTTCTGCGCGCGTGGAAATGGACTACCGGCGAAGACATTAGCGGCTCCGAGCTATACCCAGGGCTCAGTTTACCCGAGAATAAATTGCCCAATCTCGCCACGGATGACACTCCCACCGCAGGACATAAAGAGATTGCCATCATCAATCGCGAGCCGCGCACTACTCCAAAGATTATCCGTCGCACTTTCCTGCACTGCATCGACAATGCGCAGCACCGTATCATGCTTATCAATCCATACTTCACTCTTAACCACACGATTGTCAAAGCTATCAAGCGTGCTATAGCGCGTGGGGTGGATGTGCAGATTATGGTGTCTGACAAGAGCGACATTCCTATCACGCCCAACATCGTTGACTACCAGGCGCACCGCTTAATGAAAGCCGGCGCCAAGGTTTATTATTACACCGGCGGCTTTCATCACTCCAAGATTATGATGATTGACGGTGAGTGGAGCTATGCAGGCTCTGCCAACCTCGATAACCGCAGCCTGCGGTGTGATTACGAAGTCAACGCCCTTATTCTCGACCCCTACTCCACCGCGCAGCTTGAGGCCATCTTTACCCGCGACCGCGATAACCATTGTTTCCTGCTCACGCCGGAGAGATGGAAAGCGATGCCGCGCTCACGACACCGCGCCGCCTGGTTTTGGCATTTCCTGCTCACCCATTGGGTTTAAAATTTCCATATTTGATTTTATCTGCTTTTATAATGTGATATGCCACAGTGTAAATGTCATTGCCATTGCAAATGTAGTTCCGCCAGTCAGCAAGAACATCACTCAACGGTGCGCGATAAGTTAGTGCAAATCATTGTATGCGCGCTCCTGCTTGCGGCGGCTATCATTGTTGAGAGGATCTATTGCCTCCAGATGTGGCAACTGCTACTCATATACATTGTTCCTTATTTGATTGTCGGGCATGAGACACTCAAGGAGGCTGCCGAGGGCATTGCTCACGGCGAATTTTTCAGTGAGCATTTCTTAATGACCATCGCCACCCTCGGTGCTTTAACTATCGGCTTCCTGCCGCAAGGTGAGCCCGAGTTTGCCGAGGCCGTGTTCGTTATGCTGTTCTTTCAGGTCGGCGAACTGTTTGAGGGCTACGCTGAGGGGCAGAGTCGCAAGAGCATTGTCCACCTTATGAACATCCGTCCCGACACGGCCAATGTAGAGCGTGAAGGCGAGGTCGTTGCCGTCAGTCCCGAGCAGGTGCAAATAGGCGAAGTTGTAGTGGTACGCCCTGGCGAGAGAGTGCCCCTCGACGGCATTGTAGTGGAAGGCACCTCGCAGCTCAACACTATGGCTCTCACCGGTGAGAGCCTGCCACGAGAGGTGGCGGTAGGCGACGAAGTGCTCTCCGGTTGCATCAATATGCAGGGGCTACTGCGTGTGCGCACCACCAAAGCTGCAGCCGAGAGCACTGTTTCCAAAATTCTTGCCCTCGTAGAGAATGCCAGCGAACACAAATCCAAAAGCGAGACATTCATCAGCCGTTTTGCGCGTATATATACTCCAATCGTAGTCTTTGCAGCCATTGCGCTGGCCTTTATTCCGCCGCTATTTGCCACCAATTACTTAGACGCGATGACTATCTGGCTGCATCGTGCCTTAGTTTTTCTTATTGTCTCCTGTCCTTGTGCGCTTGTTATCTCTGTGCCACTCACTTTCTTCGGCGGAATCGGCGGCGCTTCGCGCAAAGGGATACTTGTCAAGGGTGCGAATTTCCTTGACGCGCTGGCAAAAACAGAGACCGTCGTCTTTGACAAGACCGGTACGCTCACTCATGGACATTTTGCTGTTACTGCCATTCATCCCGAGCAGATTGACGAACAACACCTGCTACATCTTGCTGCGCATGTGGAGCATTACTCCACCCACCCCATAGGAGCGGCTCTGCGCGAGGCATTTCCCAACGAAGCCACCGACGGTTGCCTCGTCAGCGAGGCGGAAGAGATAGCAGGTCATGGCATTCGTGCCAAAGTGGAAGACAAAATCGTCAGCGTTGGCAACACTAAGATGATGGAGCTTGTGGGAGCGCAATGGCACGAGTGTCATCACTGCGGCACTATCATTCATGTTGCCATTGACGGCGAATATGCCGGGCATATCGTCATCAATGATCAACTTAAGCCCGAAAGTACGAAAGCTATCAGGCAACTACGAGCCACAGGAGTGAGCAAAATCGTTATGCTCACCGGCGACCGCAAAGATGTGGCCGACAATGTTGCCCACGAGCTCGGCATTGACCAATGGCAAAGCGAGTTATTGCCAACCGACAAGGTGAAATACATGGAGCAACTGCTTGCCAATAAAGATAGGCGCGGCACTCTCGCTTTTGTTGGCGATGGTATCAACGATGCCCCCGTACTGGCGCGTGCCGATATAGGCATTGCTATGGGTGCGCTCGGCTCCGATGCCGCCATAGAGGCTGCTGATATAGTTTTGATGGACGACAATCCCGCCAAACTCCCTACTGCAATACGCATTGCCAAGCGAACGATAAATATTGCCAGGCAAAATGTTATCGGCGCCATCGGAATAAAAATCGCCGTCCTTATTCTGGCCACCTTCGGCATCGCATCTATGACTCTCGCCGTCTTTGCCGATGTCGGCGTAACTATTTTGGCCGTTTTAAATGCTACCAGAGCATTGAAAACCTAATATCTTACCAAGTCAATGCAAAAACACAAACAGCTATTCTGACAGCAAAACAAGTCACGTCCTATCTTAATCTTTCTCTTTAACCTTATTCAAAAGACCTTGTAGGCGACGTACTTCATCCGGATATGCTTCCGCCTGATTTTTACGTTCTCCGTTATCTGTCTTTAGATTATATAACTGCGGAGCAGGTAGATAACCCGTCTCTATACCGGTCAGCCATGCCACCTTCGAACCATTGCTCGGAGTAATATACTTCCATTCTCCATCGAAGATAGATAAGGTATGATCAGCAGCTTGCTCCACAACGAAAGGCCGTGAGGTATCCTCTTGACCAAGCCATGTAGCCAAAAAATTTCTGCTATCAGGTGCTGTACCTTTGGGCAATGTTGCACCAAGCAGAGAACCTAACGAAACAAAATCATCTATATGCGACACCAATGCATCGCTAACTTTTCCTTTAGGTGTATGCCCCGGCCAGCAAACAATGAACGGAACAGCGGTACCGCCCTCAAATGCACTGTATTTGCCACCTCTAAACGGCCCTGCAGGAGTATGACTGCCGACCAGTTCGACCGCACGATCCATATAGCCATCGTCAAGCACAGGGCCATTGTCGCTGGTTAAAATAATGAGAGTATTATCCGTCAGTTTAAGCCTCTTAAGCGCCTTGAGTATTTGTCCTACAGTCCAATCAAATTGCATAATGGCCTCGCCGCGCAGTCCCATAGGATTTTTACCGCGGAAACGTTCGTGCGGAAAACGAGGAACGTGAACATCATTGGTACACAAATACATGAAAAAAGGATTTTTCCTGTTCTTCTCAATAAAAGCTACGGCTTTAGCAGCAATAGAGTCAGCAATATTCTCATCTTTCCATAGTGCCTTACCACCACCTTTCATATAGCCGATGCGTGAGATGCCATTCACAATGCTTTGGTCATGCCCATGATTAGGACTAGGCTTGAGATTGTAAAGTAACTCCGGATTATCCTTTCCCGTAGGCTCGCCGTCAAAGTTTGTCATATAACTAACCTCTATCGGAGCTGACGGATCGTAATTAGCCACACGTCCATTCTCTATAAAGACGCAGGGCACCCGATCAGCCGTGGCTGCCATAATATATGAATAGTCAAAACCGATGTCTCCTAAGGCCATAGGTAACGGAGCGTTCCAATCCTGCTCTGCACCTTTATCGCCAAGGCCCAAATGCCATTTCCCCACAGCAGCAGTAGTGTAGCCTTCGCTTTTAAACATATCGGCAAGCGTATAGCACTCCGGACGAATAATCATTCCGGCATCTCCGCGTGCAATATCAGTCCCATTACGCCTCCAGGCATACTCGCCGGTCAGCAGGGAGTAGCGTGAAGGTGTGCTGGTTGCTGCCACTGCATGAGCATTAGTGAAACGAACACCTTGCGCAGCCAAATTATCCACATTCGGAGTCAGAACACGATCAGCACCATAGCAAGACAAGTCACCATAGCCAAGATCGTCAGCCACCAATAATATCACATTTGGAGCTTTCTTTTCGTCAGCCATAGCCATCAATGCAGGCAGAGCACAAATCGAAGTCGCAAGCAGTTTTTTCATCGTTAAGTTGTTGCTATAAAAACAACGAAATTCATTTTTGTTTACCAAATATCTTCAGGTTCTGCACCACTATATACCCACTTAGGAGCCCACTCGAGGTAATTCCAAAGGAATGAGAGGTTAGTGTTTTCCAGAACAGATTTAACGCGTATATACCACACATCATCGGGGCTAATCGTACCTTGACAAACAATCTTACGCATACGAAGGTGCCAGCATAACGAGTAGTGTTACGCATAGAGTCCGTTATCACAGTACCACCAGCATTTTTGATACCATCGTGGAAAGGAGGTTTCATGTAACCATGATTACGCAGCACCTTATCGTTCTCGTAATTGTGATCCCAGTCTTCGGTGTCCTGTTCCCAACCAATATTGGAGTTAGCATAGTTCTGACGCAAGTCAAGAGGCAGACCAATAGGCTGCAAGTTGTCGGGATTAGTACCCAGATAGAGCTGAGCCATGCCAAACGAGGTGTTAGTCGGAGCCGCTATACGCAATTCATAGGTGCCATGATAAGGCACAGGCGGCAGACGAAGTACCATGTCGTACTGACCACGCACGTTATGCTCATCGCCCTGATAATTGTCTACCGTGGAGGAATAATAAGACATATACCAATATTTGCAAGCCTCACTGGTACTCATAGTACTGAAATAGCCAGCGGGGAATGGATGCGACTGGTTGTCAGAGATGAGACGATAACCATTAGTCATCAGTTTAGGCAGTAGCGAACTAACGTTCCAACGCAGACGTTCGTTGAGCACGGTGTTTGGCACGTCATCATCATAGATGAGAATATCATCAATTGCATAATAGAAACCATTGAGTGCATTGCTGACGTAGCCCTTGTTGCTCTCTTGGATTAAGATACCAGGACGATCCACATCATATTCTTCAAAAAACTCGCCAATCGACACATAAGTGCGATACTTGCAGTGGCGGTTAATGCGCTTGCCATCAGTCTGCTTACCCTCGGTTAATTTGATAAGGCGACGATGACTGGTACACATTGTCTCGTAGTACTCGAAGCAGTCGATGGAAAGTTGGGAGGGGTTGTTGTAAGCATACCCCATCTCAGCGTGATGAATCACGAGCTTGTCAAGCGTGAGGCGCTCTGGCAGGAGGTGATAACTCACAAACTGGTTAACAGCATTTTCTTCGCTGGTGAGATTAGCGTCAGTAGCATTGGGATAAGCCTTAGCGCATTTCTCTTTGATTGCCTTCAATATCTCAGCACCATTGTAGCCACCTCGGGCTCGGAAACAACCCATTTAATAACGAATATACTATCAAACTCTACAACAGCGGTGTAGCCAATGTAACGACGCCGGATATGGATATGTATTACCATTGATATCCGTACCATTCTCCTCATGATTTTGCTCATAATCCTCGTCGCGGTACTATTCCATATTCTTGTCCCAGCCAATCTGACGCAACAAGTAAGCAAAGATTTTCATGTTAGGTGTTTGCTCAATGAGATCGGGCAAATAAGCATTAGACATCTGTAATACTCCATCAATGCCATGCACCAACCATAAAGTCGGTAGTGAGGTACGCATTCTTAGTGCCGTTGTCAATGATAGCGTTACGTGCAATGTCTTGCGCCACCGAATCGGACAATTGAGTTATGTCGTAGTCCTTAGTGAGAAAGATAGAGTCCAGATAGTGGTGCAGAGTCTCGTTGGTAGGAGCAAACACAGTGTAATTACCGCGAGTAGAGAGCAACTGAGAGATAGTAGACTCGCTTCGCAGGCTCAGTATTACCTTAGAGCAGATGTAAGCAAAGTCAGTGTAGTTTTCCGATTCCTCAAGATAGGAGGTAATGGTGCTACCCGTGAAAGTGTAGAGATCCGACTCGTCCACCTACTAGTCAGCAAGGCAGAGACAGTTAACAACAACGCAAAAATACGCCAACATTGTGATTGTATCATTTTCATAATCTTTAGTTTTGTTCAGCTTGTTATATATTATAACATATGGTACTGGTACGCGCACACGCGAGACCATACTTAGGTATTTGCAATGCAAAATTAGCAAAGATTTTCCCAAAATCATACAAACAACTTGCTTTTTTTACATTATTTATGCAAAATATTACTATAAAAATTTGACTATTTGTATAAAATCTAAGGTTTTTACTAAGGTATATCTTGAAGATAAAACCTTAATTACTAACTAAAAACAACAAACTATGAAGAAAATCTTATCTTCTTGCAGTTATTGATGACGTTAAATCTTCAAATAACAGCAAGACACTTCCGCAAATGAGGGGGACTACAGCAAACAGCACCGTAGCTTACTAGACCTACAGGGCTGCCGAGTAGCAGCTCCGCAGAAAGGACAGCTTTACATCGTCAATGGTAAGAAAGTTCTTTACTAATCAATAAAACAACTGA
>JAFLUU010000010.1 GCA_022508585.1 Prevotellaceae bacterium
TAACTTTATATATGAATTTTCAAAAATTCATATATGATTTTTTGAACTTCAACGAGCAAAAATCCGGCGAGAACGACAAAAAATCTCGCGCGCACGACTATTTTACACACTTGCACGACTATTCCGCCAGCTCGCACGAGCATTCAGCGTATCCGCACGACATTAGCAGCGGCGCGATGAACCTTAACAGCCTCGCGCACGGGCATTCAGCGTATCTGCACTACATTAGCAGCGGCGCGATGAGCCATAACAACCTCGCGCACGGACATTCCAAACATAAGATAAGTATTAAGCATCATGCGATGCCCAAAAACAAAAAACTCCGCAAGTCTTCATAGAACTTGCGGAGCTTTTATCACAGCTTCCTAACGGAAGCATAAGCCTGAGACGCTGCTTTTAAGCCGCGCTCATCGGCTTTAACCAATCTCGAAGCGGATAGGCAACTGGAACCAAACCTTTACAGGCTTACCCTGTTGACGACCCGGAGTGAAGCGCGGCAAATTCTGAACAACGCGCTTGGCCTCGCGATCACAATAAGTGTCCAGACTCTTCAAAATCTGCACATCGCCTACAGAGCCGTTCTCATTTACCACGAAACGAAGCATTACTGTTCCCTGCACGCCCTCTTCCAAAGATACGGCAGGATACTTCAAGTTGTCGTGAATGAACTTCATCAACGCAGCCTCGCCACCGGGGAATACAGGCATCTGCTCTACATAAGTAAAGACTTCGCCGCCTTCGCCACTGCCGGCACTGGCCACATCGCCAAGCTGCTTCTTGTCGCTCTTGATGTTGGTAGAGGTTTCGTCGTTACCTTGGAAGTTAAACTCACCCATTTTAGCACGAGCCTCCTGGGCTTTCTGCTGAGCGATAAGCTCCTTGTCTTCCGCGGGAGTGTCAGTAATCTCAGGAACCGTAAACTGAATGGACGACGCCATTTCAGTTACCGTTTCCGCCTGCATCTCGTCGGGCTTGTTCTCCTCTACTACGATCTGCTCCTCCTCTTCTTCCTCCTGCTCGATGTTGCTAAGCTCCGTTACCTGGTCTGCTCCTAAGCTTTCCACAGCTGAAGCAATACCGGAAACGATAGAAGGAAGAATGTAGGCGAAGGCAAGCAAGATGAGCAGCGAGATAAGAGCCCACATATTACGCTTGCCGGTATTGGCACGCAACTCATAAGCGCCATAGCTCTGATTACGATCCTCAAAGAGGATGTCGTTCCAATTTTTTGACAGTATATCAACTTTTGCCATAACTATTACGCTTTAGTGGTTTGCCTTATAACCGTCCAACACAGCCTTGTCGCCTTCGTCGATAGGCACAATTACGTACTTACCGATGTTACAAAGACTCATTTCATCGAGCACCTCAATCAGATTATTGTAGGTTGAGCCGTCAGTGGGCTTAATAATAATCTGGGGAGTACCCTTCTCTGCCTTGGCGTCGTTGAATTTCTCATCGAACTCGGCCTTAATAGCATCTTGCGTACCCTTGGCCGCACCCATAGCAGCATTGAGACGAGCCTCGTACTCCTTACGGATTTTCTCGGCTTTCTCATACGCAGGGTTAGCCTTTTTCAGCACTTCGTGAAGGCTCTTGAGATCACCCTTGGGCTGCTCGCTGAGATAATAAACCTCACGAATATTCTGGGGAGCGTCAGCAGGTTTTCCTTTATAGTAGAAAACTCGGTTGTTCTCGTCCAAAATCACAGTTACAGCCTCCTTAGTGTCTACCTGACTGCGGTTTTTCTCCTCAGTCTTGTTGGTAGGCATGGCTATCTCCATAGTCTGGGGCTTGGCCAGCGTAGTACAGAGCATAAAGAAGGTAACGAGAAGCATCATCATGTCCACCATCGGCGTAAAGTCGACGCGGGCGTTCATTTTCTTTTGTTTCGTCTTCATTTTGTCCTCCTTTTATTCTGTTGGCCTTGCCTTGAGTTCGGTAAGCAGGTTGTATCGGTTTTCTTGAATGTCCTGCAGCGAATTCATGACGAGTTTAATTGTACTATAAGGCGTGCCTTTGTCAGACTTGATGGCAATTCTGAGATTACGCTCGGTCGCGTCGGGATTATTCTCCTTTGCCTTCTTGTTAATGTCGTTGTAAATATTGCGCGCCTGCTTAATGATCTGCTTAAACTGGCTGTCGGTTGTGGCATCGTCCTGCGAGCCTCTGTCGGCAACCATTTCGCCTATCGTTACCTTGATAGACTGACTTTCTTTGAACTCATCGATTGTAGATTTCTTGATCGTGTTGCACAAAGGCAGCTGCTTGATTTTGTCAGCGAGCTGACTAACAATCGGACCATTGTCGAGAGTGATGTAAATGTCGGGAGCGGCAGCGTTTTCGGCGTTGCGAGCGGAGACATAAATGGTAAGAATGTCAGTTGACGGAATCTTAATATCAGATACAGAGCCCGGAGCTTGCACTTGCACGGGTTCAGGTTTCGTAAAAGTACCAGCCATCAAGAAAAAGGTAAGCAATAGGAGCATAACATCGCTCATAGGCGTCATGTCTATGAACAAGTCAGCTTTTTTGATTTTAAATCGTCCCATATTACCTTAGGTTTTCTTGATTTTAGTGAGTCTTGGCGTAGTTCTGAATGATCATAAAGCCAACCTCATCGAGGCTATAGGTAAGCTTGTCGATCTTGTTGGTGTAATAGTTGTAGAAAATAAGGGCGAGAGCCGATGTCAAGATACCAGAGGCGGTGTTGATAAGAGCCTCAGAGATACCAGTTGACAAAGCAGAGGAGTCGCCGCCGCCTTCACCGGAGATGCTGGAGAAAGACTTGATCATACCGAGCACAGTACCGAACAGACCGGTCAACACACCGAGCGAGGTGAGCACACCGAGGATGGGGAGGTTCATGTGCAGGGTCGGCATTTCGATTGCGGTAGCGTCATCGAGAGCAGTCTTGATAGACTCGAGCTTTTGAGCCTTGGTGCGAGAGGGATCAGCCTCCTCGGTGGAGTAACGCTCCAGAGCAGCGCGAACGATGTTGGCAGCAGAGCCCTTCTGAGCGTCGCAAGCCTTCAGAGCAGCGGCGATGTCGTTGGTAGCCATTGCCTTGCGGATGTTCTGGGTGAACTTGTCGAGGCTCTGCTTGCCGAAGGCGGTCTTCAGCGCGAGCCAGCGCTCGATAGTGAGGGCGATTACGGTAAAGAGCAAGCCCTGAATGATAGGAACGACGAAGCCGCCCTTAAACACGGTGCCGAGCAGGTTGATAGGCTCGTTCTCGTTGTTTCCACCCTGGAAGTTGCTGCCTGCACCGAAGACGGTGAAGAAGATAATCTCTGCCAAGATGATACAAATCAAGATAATGACAAACGCATTCTTGATACCATTGAAACCTTCACTCTTCTTCTGAGCAGGCTTCTGAGCCGGAGCTTTAGTAGTTGTAGTACTCATTTGTTTTTAAATGTTTAAAATGGTTATTAATATAGATAATGTGTTATTGTTGCTTCATCTCAGTGTGCGGAAGGCTGCCTCCCGCGCCATTTCGGTAGACAAATATAGACTCTTTCTTGAAAGTAGCAAAGTTTTTATGGTCAAATTCGCCAATTTTCTACGAAAAAACCGTGTTTTAATCATACAACTATGGTATTTTGCTTAACTTTGCAACATCATTAACCAACTAAAAAACACACAATCATGCAAGCCATAGACTGGGCGAACTTGCCATTCAGCTACATGCGCACCGACTATAATGTTCGCTGCCGCTACTCAGACGGAAAGTGGGGAGAAATCGAAGTAAGCTCCTCCGAGTTCATCAATATGCACATGGCAGCCACCTGTTTGCACTACGGACAGGAGTCATTCGAGGGCCAGAAAGCATTTCGCTGCCCCGACGGGAAAATACGAATCTTCCGCATCGACGAAAACGCGGCAAGAATGCAGAGCACCTCGCGCGGCATTATGATGCCCGAGATGCCGACCGACCTTTTCACGGAGATGGTGAAGCGAGTGGTGAAGCTGAACGAGCGTTTCATACCGCCATACGAAAGCGGTGCCGCTCTCTACATTCGTCCGCTCATGATTGGCACAAGCGCGCAGGTCGGCGTGAAACCGGCAAGCGAATATCTTTTTATTATCTTCGTTACGCCGGTAGGTCCGTACTTCAAAGGCGGATTTGCTTGCACCAATTATTGCATAACCCGCGAGTTCGACCGCTCGGCACCGCTCGGCACCGGCAAGTATAAGGTGGGCGGCAACTATGCAGCCAGTCTTAAGGCTAACGACATCGCTCACAAGGCAGGCTACTCCTGCGAGTTCTATCTCGATGCCAAGGAGAAGAAGTACATAGACGAGTGCGGCGCAGCCAACTTCTTCGGCATCAAAGACAATACCTATATCACGCCTAAGTCTACCTCTATTCTCCCTTCGATTACCAACAAGAGCCTGCAGCAGCTCGCTCTCGACTTAGGCATGAAGGTGGAGTGCCGCCAGATAGCCGAGGAGGAGCTGGCTACCTTCGAGGAGGCTGGCGCTTGCGGCACTGCTGCCGTTATCAGTCCTATCGCCAAGATTGACGATCCCGAGACGGGCAAGTCGTATGTCTTCAGCCACGACGGCAAGCCCGGCCCTGTCTGCACCAAGCTCTACACCAAACTACGCAATATCCAGTATGGCATAGAGCCGGACATTCACAACTGGAACATCATCCTCGACTAGGGGTCGTAACGACCCCCTCTGTGTGCTATGTCCAGATATGGACGAGCTAAGTCCAGATGCAGACGGGCTAAGTCCACAGCCCTGAGGGCTGTTTAGTGCGCAAAGTCCGATAATTGTAAAGATTGTTTATGCGCAAGGTCTGACAGTCGCAGCGACTATCCTTTCCCGAACCTAAAAAGCAGACTTTGCTGTATCAATACTCCGCAAAAAGCGTCCGCCTCCCAAGGTGGGCGCATTTTTTGTCGTGCGCGCGACAGTTATACTGCACTGCGCGGTACGAGATGTCGTTCGCGCGCAAAAAAATGTCGTGCATCCGGCCAGAAATGTCGTGCAAATCTTGCGGAATGTCGTGCGCGCGCAATAATTCATATATGAATTTCTGAGAATTTGTATATGAATTTTCGAGAATTTATATATGATTTTTTGAAAATTCATATACGAATTTTTAAACTTTGACGGGATTTAGAGAAATGCGCACGACATTTTGCGCGGTTTTGACGACATTTTTTGGAGCGCGAACGACATATAGTGCAGCGCGGAGGGGGTTAGGCAAAATCTTATCGCTATTATCAACGCCCCCCTGACTATACCAGCGCCCCCTCTCGGACGAGAGGGGGCGCTGGAGACTATTACTAACGCCGGACTTTGCAAATAAAACACCCGTTACGAGTGAGAGGGGAAGTTTGAGCGCATTCCGGACTATATCGTGTATAATCAATACATCAATATAGGCAATGCGCAGTTATTTGTCGAACCAATGGTGGGTGCGGTTGGCTATGCGCACGAGCATGAGCATGACCGGTACCTCGACGAGCACACCGACTACGGTGGCCAGCGCTGCGCCTGACTGCAGACCGAACAACGAGATGGCGACGGCGACAGCCAACTCAAAAAAATTGCTTGCGCCTATCATGCCGGCAGGGGCAGCGACAGAGTGTGGCAGTTTCCACCAGCGCGCCCAGCTGTAAGCGAAAAAGAAGATGCAGACTGTCTGCACCACGAGCGGCACTGCGATGAGCGCGATGTGCAAAGGGTTGGACAATATCGTCTCGCCTTGGAAAGAGAACAGTATAACGAGGGTCAGCAACAGTCCCAGAATGGTTATGTTGTCGAATTTGTGAATAAAGACACGGTTAAAATAGTCGATGCCACGACGCTTCACTACCACTACGCGCGTAATGATGCCTGCAGTGAGCGGTATTATGACAAAGAGCAGCACTGACAGCAGCAGCGTGTCCATCGGCACGCTCACGCCGCCGATGCCGAGCAGCAGTGCTACGATAGGGGCAAAGGCTACGAGTATTATCAAGTCGTTGACTGCGACCTGCACTAAGGTGTAGGCGGCATCGCCCTTGGTGAGGTAGCTCCACACAAAGACCATGGCGGTGCATGGTGCAGCTCCGAGCAGGACTGCGCCGGCGAGGTAGTCATTGGCAAGATTGGCGGGAATAAACGCCTTGAAGATGACGAAGAAAAAGACCCACGCGACGCCAAACATCGTGAACGGCTTGACGAGCCAGTTGGTAACGCAAGTAACGACGATGCCTTTGGGCTGACGCGCTACATTGCGCACGCTGCGGAAGTCTACCTTTAGCATCATCGGGTATATCATCAGCCATATCAGCACGGCTATAGGCGCCGAAACATTGGCGTACTCCCACTGTCCCAGTGTTTCGGGAATGACAGGCAGCAGTTGCCCGACAATTATTCCTGCCACGATGCACAACGCTACCCAGAGCGTGAGGTATCGCTCAAAAAAACTTATTCCTTGTTTCATCGCTTTAATCAGTTCTAAAGAAAAACTTGTTACTCTTTATTCAACGATTACCTTTTTGTTGTTTACGATGTAAATTCCTGTTGGCAAGGGGCGTGCTTTAACGAGCTTTCCTGCAACAGTATAAACAGTCTCACGCGTATCGGGAGCTATTCGGCGTTTTTTAAGCGAAGTCGGCTCATTAAGTGAGATAACCACCTGCTTGGTACCCGTCCCTACAAAGTTGCTTATTTCTGCGCTATCCGTAGTTTCCAACACTCCGAGAGGAGTATAACTCCATGTGTTGGTACCATAAAATATGACAATACTATTGCCGGTGTAAAGCATGATATCTCCGGGCTTGGTCGTTATCTGCGTGTCAGAATTCGGGAGCTTCCAAGGCAAAGCCCCGACTTTTTCAAAGCCGCCATAGTTATTCATCGCTATCGTGATTGCCCCTGTAGACAGTTTATCTATCAAACTACGCGTTGCGGCATTGTCCTTCAATGTAGCAACCATTGTGCGATTATCGATTGTAATGTTTATCTTCGTTTGCGCGTTAGCCGTCATCATAACTACGGATAATAACAACAGAATTGACAAATGTCTCATACAACTTTTTCGTGTTATTTTAGATTGCTCGACTATTAACCAAGAGGCAAGACATCATATACCGGTCGTAGGACTAAGAGCAGAAAACAAAAGCGGCTTATCTCTGCAGAAGTCAGAGATAAGCCGCTCGGTGATGTTAGTCTTACTTCTTTATAGAGTTCATCAGTTCCACATACTGGAGCACATTGCTTGCCAGCGGGTTGTCTTCTTCGTACTTGAGAGCCTCCTTTGCGTTGGCCTCGGCAGTCTCAAAGTCGTCCTGCTCCATTGCGAACCACGCTACATAGGAGTAGGCTTGGGCGCGGTGAGGATCATAATCTTCGCCCTTGAACTTCTCGTCCTGTAGGCGCTTGATAGTCTCCTTCATATAGTCTGCTGCAGTAGCGTTGGGGTGCTTGCGGTCTACGAGCTGATTGATACGCGACCTCCAGAAGATACCGAGATAGCTGGGCTCGCCCGACTTAACCATTTCGTCGTCAACCTTTGCGTAAATGGCATCACCTTCCTTGATGTAAGCGATGCGCTTAAGGGAGTCTTGCTGCATTGCGTTGGCTGCGTTGTAGTAAACACGGCCGAGCTTGAAGAGTTCGTTGGTGTCGTCCTCTTTCTTTGCAAGCTCCATGAATTTCTTGTAAGCGGGAATTGCTTTATCGTATTCTTTGGTTTTCTCGTATGCCTTAGAGAGGTTTAATTGTGCGGCAGGGTCTTCCGGCGATTTCTCGGCGGCTTTGGCGTATGCCTCGGCAGCGCTCTTATCCTCGCCGATGATGGTCATGTACTGACCGAGATAGCGATAGTCAATCTCTTGATAGACACTGTCGGGATATTGGCCGATAAATTTGTCGTGGGCGGCCTTTGTCGCTTCTTTGGCGGCGTTGAACTTTGCCTCTTCAAACTCATCTGTATTAGCCAGAAGGTTAACATTGCTCAAGAAAATGATACGATTGAGCACAGGGTCCTTGGGATTTGTAGCGAGGAACTTCTGCGACTGCTTGAGAGCGCCGTCATAATCCTTGGCCATGAACTTAATGATGACATACTCGCGCTGCACTGTGGCGTCGCCCTGTCCGTCAGGGAATTTATCGAAGTACATATTATAATACTTGTGCGCGCTAAGGGTGTCGTCAAGCTGATAGTAGAGCGTACCGAGCACTTGGTTGATTTTGGGGTCATCGGTCTTCTTCTGCTTGATTTCCTCCATCAGTTCGATAGCATACTCGGGGTTGATGTAGCGATACACTCCCACAAGTTTGAGATACGGATCAAGGCTCTCGGGGGTTACCTGCTTTGCCTCCTCATACTTGGTGGCAGCCATACCGTAAGCATTGCTGTTGCCCATCTTAAACCATGCGTCGCCCTCCAGATAGATTGCGGGCAGGTAGGTTGCGTCCATCTCATAGACCTTCTTTGCCAGACCGAGGGCATTACCGAAGAGGTTGTGCTCAAGAAATTTGTAGCCAATGGCTACAAGAGCCGCCTTGTCCTTTTTGAGCAGCTTGTTCTTGTCGATAGCTTTCATGACGGACTCGTCTGCCGGATTTTCCAGCAAGGTCTGAATGTATTCGTCCACTTGTTCTTGCAGCTCGGAGGGCAACTGGGGGATTTCGATCTGCGCCTGAGCTTTGTTGTAGCCGAAGAGCAAAGCTACGGCGGCTACCATAAGAAATACTGTCTTTTTCATTTCTTTTTTATTATTGTTTTAGTTTCTTTAATATCGCTTTATGACCACATTATGAGACTGTACAGCCATGTAAGGCAGTAGTTGCGAGAAACGCAATATCATTATTTGTCCCATATTGTTGTGGTTAGGTTCGTCGGTGAGGTAGAAGAAGAAATTGCGCTGCATGGAGCGTGTGCGCGGGTCGGTGGAGGTGATAAAAAGACCGCGCGTAAGCGGATAACTGCCGCTGGCTATATATAATTGGAAAGGTTGATAATAATCGTCTGCGTCATCTGAATCCTTGGTGCCGACTCTCATTATCTTGACATCGGAGAGGAACGAGAGACGGGTGCTATCATTTTTGTTGCCAACCCAGTCCACTCCGAGTACGCCGATAGTGTTCGGCTTTTTGCTGACATAAGTAATCAGTTCCTCGTTGGTCGTTGCTGCGCGCAGGTTGCCTTTAGGCGGCTGACCGGCGCAAAGCGAATCTTTCATGTAGCGGACTGTGGAGGAGCCGTTGTTGTCAAACACTATCTCGATTTTTCCTTTCTGTCCGTTGGCATGACGCAACTGCTGCCAGTCTGTAATCTTGCCTTGCATGATTTGCTGTATTTCGTCCTTGCTAATAAGGGTGTCAAGGCTGGCATTATTAGTAATGAGCGTGATAGCATCATAAGCAACGACGGCTTCTTTTGCCAAGAGGTTGAATTTTCCTACAAGATAGTCCTTCTCCTTTGTAGTCAGCTGCCGCGTAGCCACCACGGTGCGCACCGAATCTCTCAATAGCAGGCTGATAGCACTGTCTTCGGGCATATACAGAGGGTCGACGAAAGCTTTTGCGTTGCGGTCGCGGAAGTCCGCAAACAAAACCTCAAAGACCGGGCGGAAAGTCTCGTCGACAGCCACGCACACATAGTCATCTACCGGCACGGTATTGCCCTTAGAGTCTACACAGAAAGTCTTTTCTGTGCTGCCGCCACCACAAGCTGCCATTAGCAGCCCCAACAATGCCACAGCGGCGACAATGCCTGTTTTGTTTGCAAGTCTTATTACGCGTTGCATGGTTTTATGCGCTTTCATCTCAGTTTTCTTTGCAGCGAGCTTTGTCGCCAACATTATTCCGTGCGCAAAAATAAGTATTTACAGACAATTATGGTGCAAATCAAACGAATTATTTGAAATTTAGACTTAATTTTGCAATTGAAAGCACACAATTATGTCAAAAAACAAGTTGTCTAAGTTCGCCGACATGGCGACTTATCCTCATGTCTTCCAGCCAGAGGATTGTTCCCCCACCCCATCTAAAGATTTCAAGATGAAAGGACGATGGGCGGAGGACTTTTTCCACAACACCAACCCTATTGTGTTAGAATTGGGCTGCGGTCGCGGCGAGTACACCGTAGGTTTGGCACGCCTATTCCCCGAAAAGAATTTCATCGGCGTCGATATCAAAGGCGCGCGTATGTGGACCGGCGCCACCGAGGCGCTAAACGAGGGACTGAAGAATGTTGCGTTCCTCCGCACCCGCATTGAGTTCATCGAGAACTTCTTTGCGGCAAACGAGGTCGACGAAATCTGGCTCACTTTCAGCGATCCGCAAATGAAGAAGCCCACAAAGAGACTGACCTCCACTTATTTTCTTGAGCGCTACCGCCATTTCCTAAAGGAGAACGGCATTATCCATGTAAAGACCGACAGTAACTTCCTCTTTACCTATACTTCGCTAATGCTCCAACACAATAACATAAAACCCGTGGTGCAAACCGCAAATCTCTACGGTGAAGAGACAGAGCGGCATCTCAATTCGGAGATGAAGCGACTATTAAATATTAAAACCTATTACGAACAGCAATGGCTCGCTCGCGGAATACCTATTAAATATATAAGTTTTCCTCTCGCCGAGAACGGCAAACTGAGCGAGCCCGATGTGGAAATAGAACTCGACGACTACCGGAGTTACGCCCGCAGCAAGCGTTCTTCACTCGACAAAGCTAAATAATATATCCATGACAATTTATCCTCAACTAATAATAGATGCCTTGAAGCAAACGAAGTACCCTGCAACGGGCAAGAACCTCGTGGAATCAGGCATGATAGACGATGATATCCGCATCGACGGCAATCGAGTATCGTTCAGCATTATTTTCCCCAAGCAGCCCGACCCATTTCAAAAGTCCGTGGTCAAAGCTGCCGAAGCCGCCATTCATGCTTATGCCGCCAAGGAGGCGGAAGTAACTATCAATGTTACTTACAAACCACAGACCACCGCAGCGCCAGCCCCCAAGCCGTTAAGTAATGCCAAGGTCATCGCAGTTTCCTCCGGCAAGGGCGGAGTAGGCAAAAGCACCGTGGCGGCAAACCTTGCAGTAGCTCTGGCTCGGCTCGGTTATCGTGTTGGTTTGCTCGACGCCGACATCTTCGGTCCCTCCGTGCCCACAATGTTCGGCCTCGAAGATTTCCAGCCAATGGGCGAGATGGTGGGAGAACGCCAGCTCATCATTCCTGCAGAGCAGTACGGCGTAAAGATTCTCTCTATCGGCTTTTTCGTCAAGCCCGAGCAGGCAACTATCTGGCGCGGCCCCATGGCAAGCAACGCCCTCAAGCAACTGATAACCGAGGCGAACTGGGGAGAGCTCGACTACTTTATTATAGACACGCCCCCGGGCACAAGCGACATTCACCTCACGCTGATGCAGACCCTCGACATTGCAGGAGCGATCGTGGTCAGCACACCGCAGAAGGTAGCGCTCGCCGATGCGCGCAAGGGCGTGGATATGTATCAGAACGAGAAGGTACGCATTCCCATTCTCGGCATAGTGGAGAACATGGCGTGGTTTACTCCTGCCGAGTTGCCCGACAATAAATACTACATATTTGGCAGAGATGGCGCCAAGCAGTTGGCTGAAAGCCTCGGCGTGAGGCTACTGGCTCAGATACCTATCGTGCAATCCGTCTGCGAGAGTGGAGACAGCGGCCAACCCATCGCACTCGACCCATCTACCGATGTGGCACAAGCGTTCCTTTCTCTCGCAAGTAAACTAACCTATATAGCGAAATGATCAAACGCTAACTAAAAGTAATCTAACCTTTATAATATCTAATGAGTATGAGAAAAACATTATTAGCCCTGATGCTATTCTTGTTCTCTGCCCACGCTTGGGCACAGAGCAAGATTGTTGCGTCCACCACTTTACCCGAAAACGGTACGCCAGAGCATCTTTACACGGCAAAGAACGGCAACGACTTGATGCTCGGCATCTCTACCGCGCCAACACAGAACGAAAGCAACTACGCCCTATTAGCTTTCTACGCTGCCGACACAGACAACACCTACTACATTTATAATTACTCCGCCAATAAATGGTTCAACTACCAGCAGGCGACGAGTTATGACAACAAAACTAACTTCGTCAACCTCACTGCCGACAGGAATCCGCAGGCCGTTTGGCATATCAACAACTACGCAAGTTCATTTTACCAGCTCGCGCCAATTAAAAGCGACGGGCAGGTAGCAGGCAAGTATCTCAACTGGTATCGCGGCCTCGACGGCAACCCATACGACGGCAACACCACGCTGGGACTTTGGGAGCAGAACGGAACAGTCGACGCCGGCAGCCGCTGGACTTTCAGCGAGGTGCAGAAGTTAGAATACAGCATCGCTCTCAATGGTGTGGACTCTATTATTATCGACGGCACGGCATTATATGACGGCGACAAATTTCCCTACACCGGCAAACTGAATAAATCACAGGTCAGCGTGGCCAATAAGGACGGCTATTTTCCCATTATCATCGTCAGCAGCACAACAGCTACTATCAGCGTGAGCTATATCGCCGCTCCCGACATGCCGCGCACTGAGGTCTACGATTTTGCAGAGGTCTATCCGCGCCAGCAGAGCGGCGTGGGAGAGGCTAACATCGACATAGCTGACGACAACTCCACCTATATATTATATAATAAGGTATTGGCGGCAGCGTTCGTCAAGGTCGGCGATGCTATCTTCTTCGGCGGCAGCGAAGATATGAACCTCATCGGCGGCAGTGAGCCGTTCACCGTTTCGTTTGGCGACGGCGTGGAGGTCAATGCCAGCGAGATGCGTCTCATCGACCTCAAGGCAGAGCCGTTGAGCGCCGAGCTTGACGCTATCGGCGGTGCCAAACATTTTGCAGGCCAGTCGCTCGTGGCGAACTACGCCTACACCTATGGAGATGCCGAGCTAAGCATCGTCTGGCGCGCCGTGCTGCGCGACGGCAGCCACTATCTGCGCACGGAAATGGAGCTGAGCGCAGACAAAGACCTCGACATGCACAGCATCGTCCTCCTGCTCTACGACATTGACATTCGCGCGGCAGGTTCTGCCCCTGCCGTGGTGGGCAACACTCGCGGCGCAGTAGTGATGAACAACAAGATTTTTGCAGGCGTGGAGCACCCCGTGGCATATAACACCGTTGGCAACGCTTCCGATGACGAAGACAAGTGGCAACTCGTCCAAACGCTACCCGTCACCAACCTCACCGCAAGCAGTTGGGCACAGGTGGCACAAAACGATGTGCCTGCGCGAGTAACGGAAGCCACGGGCTACAGCTATCCCAACATCTACGCTTACCGCAAAGCCAATGTGGCACTGAAAGAGGGTCAGCGCGTGGAGATTAGCGTCAATTATAAGAGCGGCAACCATCGCCTCAACTTCGGCGGCGCCGACCTCATCGACAACAGCGGCGCAGTGGCAGCAAGCGACTACCACAGCGGTTACTCCGGCAATCAAGTCAGCGCAAACACTTTCATTTTCATAGTTCCCAACGACGGCACTTACACGCTGCGCGTCATGGTAGAAAACGGCAGCGAGATCATTGATGCTACCTCCACCCTCAATGTGAGTATCTACGAGCTCAAGCCGGGCGTAAGCCTCAACACCGACATCGCTCACATCAACGGCCTATGGAGCCGCCACACCACCCTGCCCTCGGGCGAAGTGTGGAAGATTAGCAGCGTTATCGGCCTCATTGCTCAAGACGGCACGGAGAGCAACAGCGACATTCACAGCACGCAGAAGCGCCGTTCCTTCCTTGCTTACAGCGAGCGCGAGAGAGCTGTCCCTTGGCGTCCGTTCCCCTGCTATATCAGCTGGTACGAACTCAACATCAACCGCAACAATGCTGCCGACCCCACGCAGAATATGCAGGCCAGCCAAGTAATCGATGTGCTGCAGAACTGGAAAACCGCTTTCTACGACAAATATCATGTCGCCCCTGCAGCTTTCGTCATCGACGACGGCTGGGATAACTACGGCCTCTGGACATTCCACGCCGGTTTCCCCAACGAGATGCGCGACATGGCTGCGTTAGCCGACGAAATGGGCTCGGGTGTCGGCGCATGGCTCGGCCCTGTCGGCGGCTACGGACAGAGTGGCAACTATCGCCGCGCTTATTGGTCTAATCTCGGTCAGAATATGGTGCTCG
Source organism: Prevotellaceae bacterium (assembly GCA_022508585.1). Lineage (GTDB taxonomy): Bacteria > Bacteroidota > Bacteroidia > Bacteroidales > Bacteroidaceae > UBA6382. The sequence goes on from JAFLUU010000010.1 coordinate 14,159, forward strand.
GCAATCCCAACTACTATCAGGTGTTCCTCGATGCCGCCCGTAACCTTACCCTTAACCAAGGCACCGACAGCAAAGGGCAAAGCCTGTACCGTTTCTTCAAGTTCGACGGCATAAGTGCGCAGTTCAGCGCCACCGGCCCCGACGCCGGCGACGCAGGCAACGAGAATGCCGAGGGCATAATCCGTTTGGAGCGTTATGTAAGAGAGAACTTAAAGGAAGATATCTTCTTCAACACCACCGTAGGCACATGGGCAAGCCCCTTCTGGTACCACTTCACCGATGCAACTTGGCGTCAGGAGAACGATTATGGCACCATCGGCAACAATAGCTCCGACCGAGAGAACTGGATAACCTATCGCGACCGCCTCGTTTACCAGAACTATGTAACCAATTCGCCCATCTGCCCTATCAATACGCTGATGACCCACGGCTTTATCCTCTCCTCCCACGGCAATGTCAGCTCCGACCGCTCCTATGCCGCCGTGCGCCGTGAGATGCGCTGCGCCTTCGCCTGCGGAAGCGGTATGGTAGAGTTATATAACGACTACGCGCTGATGAACTCCATCAACGGCGGCAAGCTGTGGGGCGACCTCGCCGAGTGCATAGAGTGGCAGAAGCGCAATGCCGATGTGCTGCCCGATGCTCACTGGGTGGGCGGCAATCCGTGGAACGGCTCCAAGGCATCGGTCTACGGCTGGGCCAGCTGGAACGGCCCCAAGAGCACGCTCGCTCTGCGCAACGGAGCAACCACACCCCAGACCTACGAGACAACTCTGCGCAAGATGCTCAATATACCTGCCAACATCAGCGGCAACATCACTCTGACCAAAGCATTCGCCGACCAGAGCGCACTCAGCGGCCTCGAGGAGGGCACACCTGTCGACATCGACGCTCCCCTCACTCTCCGCCTGTCAGCCAGCAGCGTCTATGTCTTCGACGGAGCAGACACCGACTTCGATCCCACCGCCGTTAATTCCGCAATTACCCACGAGCAGACGACAACGCCTGACACCGCTATCTACGACCTCTATGGCCGCCGACTCAATGCCGTTCCAAGCCAAGGTATCTACATTCAGGGCGGAAGAAAAGTTGTGGTAAAATAGTTCGACAACTTTAAACATAGGAAAAGAACTTAGCAGCATCAAAAAATATGCTGTTAAGTTCTTTTGTGTAAACAATGATGAAGTATCTAACTCCTATCATTTTATATTAATAACCACTTTCCTAAAATGGTAAATCGATATTCATTTGCTCTTCACGCACAACACTCCACGCGTCATCTACCTCCAAGCACGCAATATCCTTTATTCGGGCTCTATACTCATTATATCTTTGAGTATAGTCAATCTCTTTGCGCCGCTCTATGCCCATATTGATAAAACTATGCTCTTTCTCAATCCCAAGATAGCGACGACCTATCAGATTAGCAGCGATACCAGTTGTACTGCTGCCTGCAAAAGGATCTAAAACCCACGCGTTTTTACAAGTACTGGCTAACAGAACACGAACAAGCAACGCGAGCGGTTTTTGCGTTGGGTGCTTTCCACAAGACTTCTCCCAAGGGGCAATAGCAGGCATACGCCAGACATCAGTCATCTGTTTGCCGTCATTTAGACGCTTCATCAGTTCATAATTATACCGATGAGGGCATTTTATACTCTTGCGTGCCCAGATAATAAACTCAGTAGAGTATGTAAAGTAGCGGCAAGAGATATTAGGCGGCGGATTTGTTTTCGCCCAAGTTATCACATTAAGAATTTTATAGCCTAACTCATTCAAGCAATTCGCAACAGAGAAGATATTGTGGTATGTACCAGAAATCCATATTGTCCCATTCTCTTTCAACTTCTCGCGACAGAGGCCAATCCAGCGATAATTAAACTCTTGCATCTCCTTAGGGGTACAAAACCTATCCCAATCTCCCTTATTCACGCTCACAATTTTCCCTGACTGCACAGAAATTCCATCATTAGAGAGAAAATATGGAGGATCCGCAAAGATCATATCAAAATGAAAGTTGAATTGCGACAACAACTCAATGCAATCACCATGAAGCAGCGTAAACGCTCTATCATTAGAGCGGAAAGCAGGACTAATCATTCTTTTTTATGATTGTCAAGTCCAGATTCGGAATAATTGCAGTGTTAGTATACCTCTTTTTGTAGTAGAAGGCTCTCCTTCTGGCGCTAATCATTCCTCCATGTCCATCGGGAGCATCAGTTTTATCCTTATTACTTGCCCCTTTGGTTTTCGGCTCAAGATATGTACCCATGCTACAAGACAATTCGTCTGCCCGCCCTGTCTTAATGTAGTCCTGTATTTCTTCCCAATCCTTTCTAAAAATTCCATTCTGCACATCAGTCGGGTGATCTAAGAAATAGTCAACTATTACATAGTCGTCTTGATTTAGAGCCTTGCCGTTGCTTTTTGCCAAATACACCACCCAGAATGTAAGTGCAATCTTCTTCCTCAGTTTCGCGGTTTCCCATGTTTCTTGCGCCACTTCCATATAGTTAATCATCTGAATAGCCGTAGGTTCCTTGGCCTTAATCTCGCCATTCCTATTCTTCTGCAAAGGAAGTATCTTTATCTCGCACCCAATCTCACTGATGTCGGCCTCATCTCTGTTGTTATTGTCCATACCCAGCAGATTTTCTACTATTAAGCCCGACGCGCCTTTCACCATCTTCTCACGCTCTATCTTCAGTTCGTCCTTGATTTGCCCTATAGTCTTTCCCTTTGCAGAACTAATGATGTCAAACAACGGACGCATATACTCCATTACCTTACTACTAATCATACCGATATGTTTTTTCTTTTATTATTTTCGAGAACTCTTCTCCATATATAGCCTCGCACCAACATTCCTATTATTCAACACAATAGCATCAGCATACTTCAGTTGCGGTTTTGTTCGCTCTGAAGCAAAGAGCAGCATATCATTCCTCTCCGCATAATTAGTGATCAGCAGTTCCGTTAGCTTCCCCCGCTTGTTAGCATTCGCATTGACCATACGCGAAGCGTACACCCGACGGAAACAAAAATCGCTATATATATCTTCAAAGAAGGTATCTTCTGGATTTTTAGAGGAGCAATCAGAATTACTGAGCATCCACCTTACATTATCATACTTATCTAATTGTCTACAGAAGTCTGCAAGTCCTCGTTGACTGTCGTCATTGAATACTTCTTTGACATACGAGTTAAAACTGGATGTCGAACTCAACGGACGATACGGCGGGTCGAAATAAAAGAAGTTCAATCCGTTGCGTTCTATCACATTAGCCGTCTGTTGATAGTCACCACTCATAATCTGCACATCATACATATTTAGCAACTCGCTATCGCCGAAGATAATCTCCTCATTGCAAATCGTAGGATTGACATAGCGACCAAAAGGCACATTAAAATAACCTCTGGCATTCTCGCGATACAGACCATTAAAGCATGTCCTGTTCAGAAATATCAGCAGCGCAGTTTTATCTGCGCGACTCAGCTTTTCCTCATTATATTGACGCCGTTTCTCTATATAATATTCTCGCTGCTTTTCGTCATCTCTTTGCGCAAAATACTCTTTTTCTATTTGCTTTAATCGACCCACCAATTCTTCGGGCTCATCTTTTATTGTCTGATAGGCATCGGTCAAGTTTCTATTGATGTCGTTAATATATGCTCGCTTGATATTCGGAAACTTTTGCAGCATAAAAAACAACATAGCCCCACCACCAACAAAAGGTTCAACATACGAAAATTCTTCCGTATACAACTCATGCGGCAAGGCAGCCTCAAGTTGTGTCAAAAGCTGCCCCTTTCCACCTACCCATTTAATAAAAGGTTTTGCTATATGGCGCATTGCTTGCATTATATGTATATCAATTTGTGCTTTATGTCCGCAGAACCGCTTGTCGCACCGCTCAGCGGTGCACCCGTTACGGGTGCAGTCGTTACGACTGCTACTTCTCCATCTTCATCGAGGTGGAGCCAATCATCTGTCCGTCGGCAAAGACATACATACGGTAGGTGCCGGCGGTCAGCATCTCGTTCACATTCACAAACATCGTTACCTGCGTTTCCTCACCATTGTACTCCACACTCTTAACGGCGGAGTAGCCGAGCTGCGTGCCCTCGTAGCTGAATGTGCCTGCCTGCGCCAGCACCTCATTGGTGGGCTTGAGGATACGCACATAGACCTTGCGTTCGCCGGTCTTGGCCGTTACATTGCGCGAGATGCGGAACGAGGCCACAAACTTGGCAATATCTTTCGTTTTCTTAGCCTCCTTGCTTTTTTTGGTCTGCGCCTGCAGCGAGAGAGCCGTAGCGTCGAGCTGTGCAGCGATAGCCACCGTCTTAGTCAGATTCTGTTTCTCCTCGGTGAGCGTGGAGATTTGCGTAGTGGCGGTGGTGTATTGCTGACGCACGGCGGCATTCTCCTCACGCAGCGCCTGGTTGAGACGATTGAGCGAGTCGACCTGTATAATGTAGCTGCGCAGCACCTCCCTGACGGTGGCCAGCTCCTTTTTGAGGCGGGCAATCTCGGCAGCATCGTTATCCTTGACCCTTTTGAGCTCGGCCAGCAGGGCATTGGCGCGGTTCTGCTCCTCTTCAATGCGCTGCAGCAGCGAGTCGTTGCGCACGGTGCGCTTCATCTCGTCATATTGGAGGGCGAACTGCTGGTACTCGTTCTCCATCTCCTTCTTGTCCATCTCCGCCAGCTTGCGAAACTTCTCATTGTCGTCCTTCTGTTCCTGAAGCTCGGACGAAAGACTATAGATATAGTATCCGGCGCCGCCTAAAATCAGCAACGCAATCACCACAACCGGCACAACCCAAACAGACTTCTTCATAAATATTTGCGTTTTTCGTAATTACTGATAGCAAAGGTAAGCAAAACTTACCAATCTCTGTCAACAAAGGCAACAAAATCGTTCTTTTTGCAACAACACTCCTCCAGCGCGCATAAATAGCCGTTCTCACGACAGAAATACTCGTTCTTGCTGCACAAAAAGCCCTCATCGTTTGTCGAAATCGCGTTGTTCTCAGAACACCTTGACCAAGAAGTTTGAACTTCTTGGTCAAGAACCGAATGCGTCTTGGTCAAGGTGTTTGCGCGTCTTGGTCAAGATGTTCTGAAAACGATGACTTTTAGTGCCGCAAAAACGAGTATTGGTGGGAGAAGAACGGCTTTTGGTGAACGCAGCACGAGCATTGTTGAGGTTTTGTTTGGATTTGTGGCAAAATCTTCGCAATTTTGTAACGGCTAATTGCGTTATCCAATGAATAGCAGACGATACTCGCCTGCCATATTAATATTGATGCTGCCTGCGCCGCCCAAAGGGCGCGACAGGCAGGCGGCAATAAAGATGCAGGACTACTTACCCTACTACGATGCAGATAAAACCTAACGGCCCGAGGGCTTGGCTCTTAGCGGCGCGCCCCAAGACGCTGAGCGCGGCACTCATTCCTGTGGCGGTAGCGGCGGCGCTCGCGACTTCCGCCCCCCGATGCAGCTGGTTGGCGGTAGCTTTGTGCGCCCTGTTCGCCATTGTGATGCAGATTGCCGCCAATTTCATCAACGACCTGTTCGATTACCGCAAGGGCACCGACCGTGCCGACCGCCTCGGCCCCGAACGAGCCTGCGCGCAGGGCTGGATCAGTCCGCGCGCCATGCTGTGGGGAATTGCCATAACCCTTTTGTGCGCGGCGGCGGTGGGTCTGTCGATATTTACGACTATTCCTCGACTCGATGCGGATATTATCGCGACGCTTGTGCTGACGGGAGCAGGGTGCATGGTGTTCGCGTTCCTGTACACCACCATTCTGTCCTACGCCGGCATGGGTGATTTGCTGGTGGTGCTGTTTTTCGGCTTCGTGCCCTGCTGCGGCACCTATTTCGCAGCTACCGAGTCCATTGTCGGCGAGGTTTGGTTGGGCGGGCTCATCTGTGGAGTGTTGATTGACACCCTTCTCGTGCTGAACAACTACCGCGACCGCGACGCCGACCGCCTGAGCGACAAGCGCACGCTCATCGTAATCTGCGGCGAGCGCTTCGGGCGCTATCTCTACCTCCTTTGCGGCCTCGGCGCGTGGGCGCTGACATGGGGCTTCGCGCCTCGTTACGGCTTCCTGCCTCCTTTGTTTACCCTACCTTATATATTATTGCATCTCGCCACTTGGCGACAAATGGTGAGTATCAATAAGGGGCGCGAGCTCAACCTTATCCTCGGGCTGACCTCGCGCAACATGCTTGTGTTCGGCCTGCTGCTTGCGGCAAGCCTCCTTTTGAACTAAAAGATATAGGTTAGGAGCGTTAATCTGCCGTTACAACACTCCCAGCACAGCTAAGAAGCTGGCCAAGACGAGCACCGGAGCTATCCAGCGCAACAAAAAGAGCATGATATTCGCTCCCGTAGGACGCAGTGTGCCGCCATTGGTAACTTCGTTGATGAATATCTCACGCTTTACCACCCAACCGACAAATATCGCAATCAATATGCCGCTCATCGGCATCATCCATGTGGTGGTGAAGTAGTCGCAGAGGTCAAAGAAGTTCTTTCCGAACAGCTTCATATCGCCTAACACTCCCATGCTCAACGAGCAGACTGTGCCGAGAAGCAAACATACGGCGGTAACGACCATCGTTGCCGTCTTGCGGCTTATATTCCAGCGCTCGTGGATATAAGCTGTCGGCACCTCATACAACGACATGGCCGAAGTGAGCGCCGCCAACACCAAGAGGGCATAAAACAGCATACTGACCACATAACTGACTATCGGCACGCTCTCGAATGCGCTCTGGAAAGCCGCAGGCAAAGCGATGAAGGCCAACGACGGGCCCGACTGCGGATCTATGCCGGACGAAAAGACTGCAGGGAAGATTATGAGACCTGCCATGACAGCCACCAGCGCGTCTATAACGCTTATGCTGACTGCCGAGCGCACCATATTGACATCTTTGCCGAAGTAGGAGGCGTATGTGCACAGACAGCCCATGCAAAGGCTCAGCGAATAGAACGCCTGCGAAATTGCCGACAGCATTGCGCTGGTGGTGAGCTTGCTGAAGTCTGGATAGAACAGGAATTTAAGTCCCGCCTGCGCGCCCGGGGCGAACAGCGAGAAGATTACCAGCACCACCAAGATGACAAACAAGGCCGGCATGAATATCTTGCTCAGTTTCTCGATGCCTTTCTGCACGCCCGAGGCGATTGCGAAATGGCATGTCAGCACAAACACCAGCATATAGAGCAACGGGCTCCACGGGTTGCTGACAAAGTTGCCGAACAGGCTCTCGTAGTTCGCTGCGTTGCCGGGCTGATAAAGCGAGGTCAGCGTTCCGTCGACGGAGAGGAAGAAATACTTCATCACCCAGCCTGCCACCACCACATAGTAGCACAATATGATACTGCCGCCCAACACTCCGATAAAGCCGATATTGCTCCACAACGGATGCGAGCTCAATTTCTTATACGCGTGCGCTGTATTGGTATGGGCGTAGCGGCCTATGAAAAACTCCGCCAGCATAAGCGGCACGCCCAAGAGCACTACCGCCACCATGTAGACCAAAAGGAAAGCTGCGCCGCCGTTATTGCCCGTCTCGATAGGGAAACGCCAAATATTTCCCAAGCCGACAGCCGAGCCCGCCGCGGCCATGATTATTCCGAACTTGCTTCCGAATGAAGCCCTTTGCTGTGCCATATTTAATTGTGTTGTTTTTATGATTTATGTCGAGCGTCTTTCTCGTTGCGGCAAAGATTTCGCACCCTTTAATAGAGGTTCGGTTTGTTTGCGCGAGCTTGTTCGAGAGTAGCAAGAGGTTTTTCCTCCGTTTGCTTAAGATTATGTGCCTCGCGCAGAGCCTTCTGTTCAGCAAGATGCCGCAAAACGAAATCTTCGCGAGTATTTGGATTCAAAAGCTCGTTCGCGACCAAAGTATTCTGCGCCGCATCTTTCACCCACACGACAATTCCTTTGTAACGAGGGGCAATTTTGAGCGCAGTGTGGAGCGCGCTGGTCGTGGCGCCGCCAATCATTACGGGAATGTCGATGCCGGCTGCGGAAAGAGCCTCTACAACGGCGCACATCTCGTGGAGACTGGGGGTAATGAGGCCACTGAGGCCGATAATGTCGGGCTTATGGCGGATTACAGCCTCAACGATTGCGTCGGCAGGCACCATAACGCCCAAATCGACGATCTCAAAACCATTGCAGCCCATAACGACGCTGACAATGTTCTTACCAATATCGTGAACATCGCCCTTAACGGTAGCCAGCAGCACCTTTCCTGCGGAATTAGCGACCGTTTTCTGCGGCAAGTCCGCAATTGTTGAATTATCCTTGTTCTTTTCGATGTAAGGCTGCAGGATAGCTACGGCACGCTGCATGGTGCGGGCAGTTTTGACCACCTGCGGGAGAAACATACGCCCATCGGCGAAATATTTGCCGACGATACCCATCGCTTCCATGAGCGGCCCTTCGATAATGTCGACAGGATTGGCGTATTCAGCCACAGCTTGGGCAAGATCGGCCTCCAAGCTGGAGGAATCGCCTTTAATAAGTGCCTTTTGGAGGCGTTCATCGAGCGGCAGAGCCTTCGTTTCGCCGATTTGCTCGTCCTTATTTACGCCTGCGTCGGTCGGGGCATTCTGTTGCGCCCATTCTATGAGCCGTTCGGCGGCATCGGGCGAGCGATAGAGGACAACATCTTCCAGAAGATTGCGCAGTTCGTTCGGAATGTCGGCATAAAGCACGGAAGTAGCGGGATTGACGATTCCCATATCCATGCCGGCCTTCACAGCGTGGTAGAGAAATACCGCGTGCATGGCCTCGCGCAGATAATTATGCCCACGGAAGGCGAAAGAGAGGTTGCTCACGCCACCGCTGACATGAGCGCCGGGCAGATTGTCGCGAATCCATTTCGTAGCGCGGATAAAGTCGAGCGCATAGCTGTCGTGCTCGGACATACCGGTGGCAATAGAGAGAATATTGGGGTCGAAAATTATATCTTCGGGGGCAAAACCGGCTTTTTCCACGAGCAACCGGTAGGCACGCTCGCAGACCTCTATCTTACGCTCGTAGGTGCAAGCCTGTCCCTGCTCGTCGAACGCCATAACGATGACCGCAGCGCCCAGACGCTTGATGCGGCGGGCACGATCGAGGAATATATCTTCGCCTTCTTTGAGTGAAATGGAGTTAACGATACTCTTGCCCTGCAAACACTTGAGACTGTGTTCGATAACCTCGAAGTTAGAGGAGTCGATCATCAGCGGCACTCGCGCAATGTCGGGGTCGGAGGAGAGAAGGTTGAGGAAAGTGGTCATTTCTGCCACCGTGTCGAGCAGACCGTCGTCCATATTGATGTCGAGCACGAGCGCGCCGTCGTCAACCTGCTTGCGAGCGATGGATAGCGCCTCCTCGTACTGGCGATTGCTTATCAGCCGCAGGAATTTGCGGCTTCCTGCCACATTGCAACGCTCTCCCACATTTATAAAATTAACTTCGGGCGTAAGTTCAAGCAGTTCCAGTCCGCTCAATCGCAGAGCGGAGCCCTTCGGATTCGGCTCGCGCCTATGAATGCCGTGCTCGGCGATGATGCTTTGATACTCGGCGATGTGCCTATCCGTAGTGCCGCAACACCCACCGATGATATTGACAAGCCCTTCATCGACAAACTCGGCCATAAACTCCTTCATCTCGGAGGGAGTGATGTCGTACTGCCCCAAAGCATTGGGCAGGCCGGCATTCGGGTGGACGGAAATGTAGCAATGAGCCTTCGCGGCCAGCTCTTTGAGGAACGGTTTGATTTCTTTCGGCCCGAAGGAGCAGTTAAGGCCGACGCTGAAGATGTCGGCGTGGCTCACGGAGGCAAGAAACGCGTCGATTTTTTGCCCGGTGAGGGTGCGGCCGCTCTTATCCGCCACCGTCATCGACAGCATGAGCGGCACACTTATATTTAGGCGTTCCATCGCACTCTGAGCCGCGTAGATGGCCGCCTTGGCGTTGAGAGTGTCAAAGATAGTCTCGATGAGCAGTCCGTCTATGCCCTCCTGCAGGAGCACTTCAATCTGCTCGGTGTATGCCGCAGCCAGTTCGTCGAACGAAATATCGCGTGCGGCAGGGTCATTCACATCGGGCGACATAGAAGCCGACTTGTTGGTGGGCCCAATCGTGGCAACAACGAAGCGCGGCTGGTCGGGCGTGCGCCGAGTGTACTCGTCGGCCAGCTGACGCGCGATGCGCACGGCAGCACGGTTGATGTCAGCCACGAGATGCTCGCAATGATAGTCCGCCATAGAGACACGCTGTGCCGAAAAAGTGTTGGCGGTGATAATATCCGCGCCAGCGGCGAGGTAACGGCGGTGTATGTCGCCGATAACATCGGGGCGAGTGAGACAAAGCAGGTCGTTGTTGCCCTTCATCAGCACATTCGGGTCAAGCGCCAGCTCGTCGCGCCCTTGGGCAGCGCGAGCGCCATCAATATGAATGAGGCTGGCGGGACACGCCAGCTCAACGCCGGACTTAGCGCCGCGGAAGTCGTCCTCCGTCAGCCCGTAACCCTGAATCATAGTGCCCATAGCGCCGTCGAGCACGAGCACCCGTTTTTTTATCGCCTCTTGCAATGTAGGTATCTGCATCTGCTCTTTAGGATATTAGTAGGAGTGGTTCTTTTTCGCACGATCCATCTCGCGCCGGTCGTCGCGGTCTTTCATCGTGGCGCGCTTGTCATACATCTTCTTGCCGCGCGCCAGCGCAATCTCGAGCTTGGCGCGTCCGTTCTCGTCCACATACAACTGCAGCGGCACCACCGTAACGCCCGGGCTCTTGAGCTGTTGCTCGAGGCGCACAATCTCGCGGCGATTAAGCAGCAGCTTGCGGTCGCGCCGCGTGGGGTGGTTGTTAAACGAGCCGTAGAAATACTCCGCCACATACATATTCTTCACCCACACCTCATGGGCGTGGATATAGCAGTAAGTGTCGACCAGCGAGGCGCGCCCCTGGCGTATAGACTTAATCTCCGTGCCGGTAAGCACGATGCCGGCCGTCAGCCGCATCAGAAAGAAGTAGTCAAACTCCGCCTTGCGGTTCTTAATAGATATTTTAGCCTTTATTTTATCTGTTTTTTTCGCCATATAGCGTGTTGCCCTTTTCTGTTTTAGTCTAAATGTTATGTCGTTGCCCGTAGGCCTCGAGCACCATAGCCGTAATCTCCGGTTCCGCCTCCACGAAGTAGTCGTCGAAGTCGTCCCACTCGGGGTGTTGCTCGTAGAGCGCCATAAACGCATCGTCTGTCTCTGTGGGCTGCTCGAGAATGTCGCGCGTCTTCTCGTAGAGCGCGCGCGCATCGTAGAGCCACTTGCTGAAATCCCTCAACCCCCACAGCCTGAGAGCCTTGGCAAAGGGGTTAAGGAAGATAAACGGGCCATAGCCGTTCTGGATAAGCTGCACAAAGCCGCCCTCCAATAACTCCTGCCGCAGCACGGCGTAAGCCAACAGCGTAGTCTCGTCGGCAGTGAGCCGCGGCAGAGACTCCGCAGTCAGCGCGCCGCCCGTTTTATGCCACAGCGGCGCGCACAATGCGTCAAGCCTGTCATGATTATCGTTATCTCTCTGCATAAAGTGTACTTATTGTGTGCGAAGTTAATACATTTTTTGCAAATTACCCACAATTTTATATATGCACCGCCTTAAAAGCAATCTTATACTACCATCTTTTTACAACAATTCGGGCAGCAGATTTTCCGTTTCTGCTGCCCGAATTTATTTGTATTTGTATTTTTATATATTATACCATGTAAGATCGGAATATATCATTTTTACTTTTTATTATATATACAGATAGAATTATCATTCGCACTATGAAACATTTACTCTATGTTCATTTGGTCAAAATGATCATAGAACATCGACATATCATCCTTACAACTATTACTATGGTCTTTGATCGGAATTTCCATTTGGGAAATATCATTGTTTACTATAAACTTCGAAAATAGATTCTCATTTATCGTATTTACTCTATCTTTTTCAATGATTTCACTATAGTCATCATAAATAAGAACTTCATACACATCCCAAGGATTAGTATCATTATATTGCCATATATAAATATCCTCAGCATTACCCATTCCCCAATTACAAATAAAACGGTAGTCATTGTTATTTTTACCATAGGAATAACAGAATACAGTAGATTTCGCATCAAAATTCAACTGCCAGGAATAAGATATAGAAGAATCAGCAGCGCAATATAACGCAAAGTTATAGGCACTATCTGTTGTGCTAACAAGTTTTACATCGTTATAATCATTAGGTTTCTCGCCTATATTGCCATTCTTACCAATATATTTGTTCTGAGATAACTGGCGCAAAAAGACCGTAGGCTCGCCAGTACGGATATCTACAAATCCTTTTTCTACTTTATAAACACAATCAGATGTAAACTCTTTTTGTAGCTTTCCTGCACCGATATAGCGATAGCCATGATACTCCGCATCAGCTATACCTTGGATTGCAATAATGTCACCAACATTAATTTCATTATATGCTTTGCGTTGTCCAATAACATAACGCTTTTTGTCATTACCATTGCCGCCACCCTGTGAACCATTGCCGCCCTGCGAACCGCTATTGCTATTAGACGCGCTGTGCAGCTTCGAGATAAAGTCCTTTGTATGGCTCTTGAGCGTAGTAAAGTCGTTGCCAAGCGAACTCGAGCAGTCAAGCACTAACATTATAACGGCAGAA
>JAFLUU010000100.1 GCA_022508585.1 Prevotellaceae bacterium
TAAGAATTTTTGAAAATTCTTATAAGATTTTTTCATTCTTCACGACATTTATACGCGCGCGGAGGCCTTTTCTGTGAGTTTACACGACATCTGTGCAAACTTAGAGACCATTTATGAGCGTCCGCACTACATTTGTCTCCGTGAGCACGGAGACAGAAAGGACATTATGACTATTTAATAAGAAAAGAATAGTTGTTACTACATGGAAATTCACTAACTTTGTAGGCGCAACGCACATTGCGTTTCGGATAACAGATGAAAAATATCCTCTCCAAAGTTTTTCAGATCGTCTTTCCGTTCTTGCTGGGAGGCGGCATACTCTATTGGATGTATCGCAACAGCGATTTCAGCCATATCCGCGAGGTGCTGCTCCACGAGATGCGCTGGGAGTGGATGCTCGCCTCGTTTGTGCCGGGCATTCTGGCGCAGGTGTTTCGAGCGCTACGCTGGCGGCAGTCGCTGAGCCCTATGGGCGAACACTGCAGGGCTCATACCTCCGTGTGCGCCATCTTTCTGAGCTACGCGGCGAGCCTTGTGGTGCCGAGGGTGGGTGAATTTCTGCGCTGCGGCGTGCTTAAGCGCAAAGACGGCGTTTCATTTGCCAAGTCCTTGGGCACGGTGGTTACGGAGCGCGTGGTCGACATGCTATTAGTGCTGCTTCTGGTGGCTGTGGTCATCGTTTGGCAGTGGGAGATGTTCACAGAGTTCTTCGCGCTGACGGGTATGAACCTGCGCGGCACCCTTTCACGCTTCACTGCCACTGGTATCTGGGTCAGCGTCCTCTGCGTGCTGGGCATAGTGGTCCTTATGGCCGTGCTGGTGCACAAATTAGCCATTATGCGCAAGGTTAAAGCCATGATGCAAGATATGTGGGAGGGCGTTCTCTCGCTGCGCCACGTCAGCAACGTGCCCCTGTACCTTTTCTACTCGCTTGCAATCTGGGTGGCCTACTTTTTTCACTACTATCTCACATTCTATTGCTTCGGCTTCACCGAACATATCGGCCTTGCCGCCGGTCTGGTGTCGTTCTGCACCGGTGGCATCGCGGTGCTGGTGCCTACGCCCAACGGAGCCGGCTCGTGGCACTTTGCCGTCAAGACTATCCTCGTGCTCTACGGTCTTAGTGCCACGGAGGCTATCATCTTCGCTCTTATCGTCCACACGGTGCAGACGCTGCTCTTAGTTGCACTCGGAGTCTACGCTCTTATCGCCTTGCAGATGATTAAAACACGGGCGCCACGGACGAATGCTGACCGCTAAGTCGCTGAATATAATCTCAAACACATAAATAGATATGAACATTTCCGAACTTCAGCCGCAGGGCATCTGGAAAGCTTTCCACGCCCTCACCCAAGTGCCGCACCCGAGCGGACATCTCGACAAAATTCAGGCTTTTCTGCTCAGCTGGGCCGAGGAACACAGCTTCGAGGCTTTCAAAGACAACGCCGGCAACATCATTGTGCGCGTGCCCGCCACGCCGGGATACGAAGACCGCCCTATGGTAACCATGGAGGCGCACATGGACATGGTGCCGCAGAAGTCGCCCGACTCCGCCCACGACTTTCTGACCGACCCTATCGAGACCTACATCGACGGCGACTGGGTTAAGGCTCGTGGCACCACTCTCGGAGCCGACGACGGCATGGGCGTGGCTACCGCGATGGCCATATTTGAGGACAAGAGCCTCAAACACGGCCCCTTGGAGGCTATCTTTACCGTCGACGAGGAAACTTGTATGTACGGCGTCAACAATTTGAAGGGCGACACCCTCAAAGGCTCCATTCTGCTCAACCTCGACAACGAGACCGAGGGCGAATTTGTCATCGGCTCCGCCGGTGGTATGGACGTGGTGGCGACTCAAAGCTACCAGAGCGAGCTTGTGCCCGGTAATGCCGCGGCTATAAAATTCAGCATAAGCGGTCTGAAGGGCGGCCACTCCGGTTTGGAAATCAACGAGGGGCGTGCCAACGCCAACAAGCTACTGGCCAACATCGCCAAGGAACTTCTGCAAAATGGTGCCACGCTGGCCTCTTGGGAGGGCGGCAATATGCGCAACGCGATTCCTTCTTTTGGCAATATCGTGGCTGTTTGCACCTGCGGCAAGTGCGAGGCTAACGCTGCCGACATCGCTGCGAAATGGCAGGAGACCTATCGGGCAGAGTATGCCGGCATTGAAGACAATATCTGCGTCGTTGCAGAAATTGTTCCCACTCCTTCGGAAGCTATGCCAGCCACTGTGGCCAAAGCGCTCACCAATGCAGTGCTCGCCTGCCACTCCGGTGTCTATCGCAACATTCCTTCTATCCCCAACATCGTGGAAACGTCCTGCAACCTCGGCATTGTTAAGGCCGGTGGCGGCAAAGCTGAGGCCGATGTGCTGGTTCGCAGCTCTATGGACAGCAAGCTCGACGAACTGGCCGCCTCTGCCACCGCCGCCCTCGAGCTTGGAGGCTTCAATGTCAGCTATAGCGGTCGTTACCCCGCTTGGCAGCCCGATGTCAACTCGCCTGTAGTCAAGACCATCGAGCGTGTGTACAAGGAGGTCAACGGAGAGGACTGCAAGATTACCGTTGTTCATGCCGGCCTCGAGTGTGGCATCATAAAGACCGTCTATCCGCAGATGGACGCCGTCAGTTTCGGCCCCACGCTCCGCTCTCCGCACACTCCCAACGAGCGTTGCTACATTCCTTCCGTTGCCAAGTACTACAACTTCGTCGTTAAATTGCTGGAGCAGATTTAATCTCTCCTTTTCCACGAAGATATTAGCTGGAAATTCGCGCTTATATGGCTGGAATTTGTCCTTTCAACTAAATAATTGCGGACTTTATGACAGAAGGCTCGCACTTTCATGGCTAAGGCTTGTATTTTCATCACTGGAACTCGCGCTTTCGTAGCTGGAAGTTCGCGCTTTCATGTGTGGAACTATGTTTCCAATCATATAAGTGCGCACTTTCACGAGAGAGGGGTCGCATCTTCATAGCTAAGGCTCACACCTTCATTGCTGGGAACTCATGTTTTCATGATGGAGAACCATCCTTGCAACCAGAGAAGTGCGCATCTTTCAGTCCAATAGACCAACTTTCCTCGCTATAGCACAATTATAAAAACAAAAGCAGTGGCATTATTCGCATAAAACGCGAGCAATGCCACTACTTGCTTGTGAAAAATCGCTAATAGTATATTTATTTTCTACATCCCATCGCGAAAAAAATCCAACGCCTCGATAATTTCGTTACGAGTTGCGGTCTGATTGAGACGGATGTCGCCAATATCGCCAAGCAACGTGAAATTGATGTCGGAACCTGTGTTCTTTTTGTCGTGAGTCATGAACTCGCACAGCTGATCATAGTCATTACAGTCAAAAGCGAGCATTCCATAGTGTTGTCTGATGAAGCTGACGGTCTGACGCATCTTGTCGATTGGGAAATTAGTCTTGATTGTGCACAAATACAGCTCGCAAATGATACCCCAGGCCACGGCATAGCCATGAAGGACGGGCTGCCCTTTAGTAAGGGCGAGGCTCTCGAGCGCATGACCTATGGTATGACCAACATTGAGCGCTTTGCGGAGATTTTGCTCGTTGGGATCGGCCTCTACGATGCGCTCTTTTACCTTTATGTTCTTCTGCAGGAGAGAAGTAAGCATCTCCGGGGAAAGAGAGGTCGGCTCTTGGTTCAGAAGCTCGGCCCAATCGGCGGTATTGCTGATGAGGCCGTGCTTTATCATCTCGGCATAGCCCGAAAGAATGTTCTCGTTATCAAGAGTCTGCAGGAAATTGGTATCAATAATCACCTGCTGTGCCTCACGGAAGACACCGATTTCATTTTTGAGGCCGCCAAAATTTATTCCGGTCTTACCACCGACCGAAGCATCGACCATCGAGAGCAGTGTGGTGGGGATATTGATAAATTTAATGCCCCGCTTGAATGTAGACGCCGCAAAGCCACCCAAATCCGTTACCATTCCGCCACCTAGATTGACGAGCATAGAATGACGAGTGGCGTTGCCTTGCTGAAGCTGCTGCCATACATGAGTAAGACTCTGCAGATTTTTGTTTGTATCGTCGGCGTTGATGGTTATCACGACGGCGTTTTGCATATAGTCGCACTCCTTGAGCCTCGGCAGGCACAGCCTGGCTGTATTCTCGTCGCAGAGTATGAAAAGGCGGTCATACTTAGTCTGATTAAGTTCCCCGCATAATTGAGTAGCGGCATTATTGGTAAAAATGATGCTTTGCATATATGTATTGTCGTTAAATGTTGTCAAATAGTTTCAGGCAAGGGTCAGAATGCCGTTATCATAGAGAATCTCGCCCTCACTCACGAGAGTTTCGAGGGCTTGTCTGAGCAGACGGTCGGGCAATTTAAGCGTATGCAGCTGCGTATAATGGTGCGGCTCGCCGTCGCCGAGCATATTGACCACCGCACGTTGCGCATAGTCGACCTGCGCGGTGTCAGTAGCGTGGCGACCGTAATCATTAGCCACGCAGACATCGCACTGGCCGCAGTCCACGGCATCAGTCTGCCCGAAATATTCCAACAACAGGCGGCTGCGGCACGCAGTCTGCGCAGTGATGTACCTAATCATGGCATGAACGCGCTGGATAAGCTCCATGCGGCGATGTTCGTAGACCTCGTTGGATAAAACAATCTCATCGCTCTCCACTCTGCGCTGCAGAAAGACGATATGAGCGATGCGCTTGAACGGAATGTAGTAAATGACGCCAAATTTGTTGAGCGTGAGCAACGCTTCATAGACCTCCGTATGATTAAGCTTAGTGCGCTGTGCTATAAACGCTTCCTCTATCGGCATAAGGTCGGCAAACAGACCATTATAGTTGCGCATCAGAGCCTGCATCACTTTCTCGCAGTTCGGCGGCAGGTTATGAAAACGGTAAAGCTCGTTCTTGTCCACCACTATCTTGACGCACGAGACAGAATCCTCGGGGTCGTTGTACTGAAGGTAGCCGCCATGCTCCAGCAGGCGGAACGCGCTGAGCAGCGGCAGGGGGAAATAGCGAAAACGCTTGCAAAAGTCGTTAATATTAAACTCTTTGCGCAACCCATCGCCGTCGCCGACAGCCAATTCGTAGTAGTAGCAGATATTTTGATACGCCTCGCGGATAAACTGCTTGGAGGGGAAAGCCGTATCCACATGCCGGCGAAGCGTAGTAACATCGTAAGGGCTCTTAAGCAGTATCGCCTTGGCAGGTAAGCCGTCGCGCCCTGCCCTACCAGCCTCCTGAAAGTACGCTTCGATGCTGTCGGGCACCCCAACATGAACCACAAGCCGCACATCAGCCTTGTCGATACCCATACCGAAGGCGTTTGTGCACACAATGACGCGCACCATGTCGTCTTGCCAGAGCCTCTGGCGCATATCTTTGTCGGCATTTTCCAAACCGGCGTGATAATGGAGCGCGCTGATGTCGTGGGAGGTCAGCAACTTTGCCAATTCGGCAGTTTGCTCGCGATTGCGTGTGTACACAATAGCGGAGCCGTCGTTTTCGTTGAGAATTTCCACCAGGGAGTTCTCCTTGTTCTCCGTTTCCTGCACGATGTAGGACAAATTGCTGCGCTCAAAGCTCATACACAGCACGTTGCTCTCGCCAAAGTGGAGCTGCCTCTGTATATCGTCCACCACGCGCGGCGTAGCCGTGGCCGTGAGAGCCAGGACAGGGACATCGGGCTTCAGCTTGCGGATCAGCGCTATGTTCAGATAAGACGGACGGAAGTCATAGCCCCACTGCGAGATACAGTGAGCCTCATCAACAGTGATGAAGTTGACGCGCATGTGCCCTAACTTCACCTGAAAGAGCTCGCTGCCGATGCGCTCGGGCGAGATATAGAGAAACTTGTAGTTGCCGAGGATACAGTTGTCGAAAGCAGTGAGCACCTCGCTGCGTGTCATGCCAGAGTAGACGGCAGTAGCCTTAATGCCTCGGTCGCGCAGGTGCGCCACTTGGTCTTTCATCAGCGCAATGAGCGGAGTGATGACGATGCACACCCCTTCCAGCATCATCGAGGGCACTTGAAAGGTAACACTCTTGCCACCGCCCGTAGGCATGAGGCCAAGCGTATCGCGACCGGAGCAGATACTCGCGATTATATCCTGCTGAATGCCGCGAAAGGAGTCATAGCCCCAATACTGTTTCAGTACGTCGACAGCGCGGGACATCATAGTGCCCTCGTCATGCTCATTACCGTCGGGCTTGGACACAGAAGTGTCCTTAGGACACTTGTTCGGGGTTGGCAGGTTGGATATCCTCAATTTGCAGTTGTGTTTCTCCGTGCTTATAACTGTTTTCCGTTATGCTGTAGCAGATATTGAAGGCGCGCTTGCTCTTGATGAAGCGCGCATGGCTGCTCTGGCCGAAGGCGATGCCGTTAATGACATCATTGGACTTGTTGTCCACCAGTTCCAGCTTGATATGCTCCTGTCCGCGTCCCACAACCTTGCTCGTGCCGTAGTCATAGACATTCATCGTGCAGAACAGCGGCTCCGGGTTTTCCGGGCCGAAGGGGCGCAGCTTCTTAAGGTCGGCGTACAACTCAGCAGTAATCTCGGAGAAGTTCAGCTCGCGCTCCACCAAGAGCGTAGCCTCCGTCTGCTCGTCCTCGATGTGCGCCTCCACATACTCCTCGAAGCGGCGGATGAACTCCTTGACATTCTCCTCCTTCAGAGTCAAGCCCACGGCGAAAGTATGACCGCCGAAGTTTTCAAGCAAGTCCTTGCAGCTGTCTATACCCGAGTAAATATCAAATCCTCCCACGGAGCGCGCCGAGCCGGTGAGGTTGCCCTCCTCGTCAAGAGCCAGCACCACGGTCGGACGATAGTAAAGCTCGGTCAGTCTCGAGGCCACAATGCCCACAACGCCCTTGTGCCACTCACGACTATATACCACAATGCTACGCCGGTCGTCGAGATTTTTAATTTTGTCAACAATGGCGTTAGCCTCCTCCGTCATACGCTTGTCTATGTCCTTGCGCGCCTCGTTGTAGTTATTGATTTTGTTAGCCTTAATCAGCGCCTCGTCGAGATTGCGCTCTATCAGCAGTTCGACAGTCTCGCTACCGTTCTGAATGCGCCCGGAGGCATTGATGCGAGGCCCGATGCGGAACGTAACGTCGCTGATGCCAATCTCCTTGCCCATGAGACCGCACGTCTGGATTATGGCCTGCAATCCAACGCCGGGATTAGCGTTCAGCTGCTTCAGCCCATGGTACGCCAAGATGCGGTTCTCGCCCAAAATAGGCACGAGGTCGGCAGCAATGCTCACCGCACACAATTCCAAGAGCGGCACCAAACGCCCGAACTCAATGCCGTTGTTCTGCGCAAAGGCCTGCATGAACTTAAATCCTATACCGCAGCCGCTAAGGTCGTGATACGGATATGTCTCGTCCTTCCGCTTGGGGTCAAGAATGGCGTAAGCCGGCGGCAACTCGTCGCCCGGCACATGATGATCGCACACGATGAAGTCAATGCCACGATCCTGTGCGTAAGCAATCTCGTCAATAGCCCTAATGCCGCAGTCGAGAATGATGATAACCTTCACTCCGAAGCTGATAGCGCGGTCTATGGCTCTGATGCTGATGCCATAGCCGTCATCGTAGCGGTCGGGAATGTAATAACTCACATTGGAGTAGAACTCATGCAGGAACGTGTACACCAACGTTACCGCCGTGCAGCCGTCCACGTCGTAGTCGCCGCAAACCATTATCTTCTCCTTCATGCCGATAGCCTCGTTTAGGCGATTAACCGCCTTGTCCATATCCTTCATCTCGAAGGGGTCGAGCAGGTCCGTCAGCTGAGGGCGGAAGAACTTCTTAGCCTCGCGAGCAGTATTGATACCGCGTCGCAGCAATATCGGCCCCAAGATCGGGTTGACGCCGATCTCGTCAGTCAGCTGCTTAGCCGCTGCTTTTGTTTGCGGAGTGAGAGATTGAAGCTTCCATTTGTAGCTCATTTATGTATATCTTTTTTATTTTTAGTAGCATCTCGGTGCCCACTCTCGTGAGCGCAGTGCCAGCGCACTCTCATGCGCGACACAGACGCATTCGCACGCCGCACATTCGCGCACACGCAATACGCCTTACGGCTTGTAAAGTTACAAATATTTTCCGACACTCACGCAATTCCCGTTCGTCAAACAGTATTTTCGACCGCATTTCTCCAAAAACCATCAAACATTTCCCACACACGCCACCCAGCGCACAAACCACCCACAACCCCGCATTACACCCCCATCTCCACGCATCTTATCCTCTCCTTAGCGCACCTGTCCTCGTCGAAGTTTATAGAAAAGGCCTCCGCGCACGATTTTTGAGCCTCCGCGCGCGTAGAAATGTCGTGAA
>JAFLUU010000101.1 GCA_022508585.1 Prevotellaceae bacterium
TTTCCGGGAATTTATATAAGAATTTTTGAAAATTCTTATAAGATTTTTTCATTTTCCACGACATTTCTACGCGCGCCGAGGCCCAAAAATCGCGCGCGGAGGCCTTTTCTGCGAGTTCGCACGATATTTAGTGTGGCTTTGACGAGGTTGTGCACTAACTTTGACTATATTTGTGTATCGCCAAATTAGGCTGCATTTCGGAAAAGCCTAAATAAATTTGGCGTTTCTCTCAATTTGCACTAATTTTGCCCCCACTTTATTATAGTAGATGATTTATGAGTGAGATAAAGAACCTCGTTATTGTCGAGTCGCCGGCTAAGGCTAAGACGCTGGGGCGCTTCTTGGGGCAGGACTTCAAGGTTATGTCCAGCCACGGCCACATACGCGACCTTAAGCCGCACTCTTTTAGCATAGACACCAAGACGCTGATACCTGACTACATTGTGCCTGACGATAAGCTGGCATTGGTGCGCAGCTTGCGCGATGCTGCCAAGAAGGCCGACAAAGTTTGGCTCGCGTCTGATGAGGATCGTGAGGGAGAGGCTATTTCTTGGCACCTGACTGAGGTCTTGGGGCTCGACGCGGAGAAGACGAGCCGCATCGTGTTTCACGAAATTACCAAGTCTGCCGTCTTGGCGGCTATCGAGAATCCGCGTCATGTGGACCAGAACTTGGTTAATGCTCAGCAGGCGCGCCGTGTGCTCGACCGCATCGTGGGTTTTGAGCTTAGCCCGGTGCTTTGGCGCAAGATTAAGCCGGGTCTGTCGGCTGGTCGCGTGCAGAGCGTGGCTGTGAGGCTGATTGTGGAGAAGGAGCGCGAGATTGAGGCTTTCAAGCAGAAGGCTATGTTTGTGGTCAGCGGCCAGTTTGCCGTTACGGGGGCTGATGGCGAGAGCCGGATGGTGAAGGCGGAGCTTAACCGCCGCTTTGCGTCTGCCGATGAGGCTAAGACGTTTCTTGAGGGCTGCATGAAGGCCGAGTTTACGGTGGAGGCTGTGGAGCAGAAGCCGATTAAGCGGTCGCCTGCGCCTCCGTTTATGACTTCGACGATGCAGCAGGAGGCTGCCCGCAAGCTTGGGTTCTCTGTGAGCCAGACTATGCGCGTGGCGCAGGGGCTGTATGAAAACGGACATATCACTTATATGCGTACCGACTCGCTTAACCTCAGTTCTTACTGCATTGGGAGCACTAAGGAGGCTGTGATCAGCCAGATGGGCGAGAAGTATAGTCGTCCGCGCAACTTCCAGACTCATGCCAAGGGTGCGCAGGAGGCTCACGAAGCTATTCGTCCTACGCGTATGGACGTTTTGGAGATTGAGGGCACTCCGCAGGAGAAGCGCCTCTATCGTTTGATATATCTGCGCACTATGGCGAGCCAGATGGCTGACGCTACCTTCGAGAAGACGACGGCTACGATCACGGTGAGCGGCATGGAGGAGAGGTTTGTGGCTACGGGCGAGGTGATGACCTTCGATGGTTTCACGCGTGTGTACCGTGAGTCCACTGACGACGCTATTGAAGAGACGACTATGCTGCTACCTGCCCTGCGCAATGGCGATGTGCTGCGCAAGAAGAAGATACGTGCCACCGAGCGCCTCTCGCAGCGCCCGTTGCGTTACAGTGAGGCTTCGCTTGTGCACAAGATGGAGGAGCTCGGCATCGGTCGTCCGTCTACCTACGCTCCTACGATCAGCACCATTCAGCAGCGTGGCTATGTGGAGAAGGGTAACAAGGAGGGTGTGAAGCATTCGTTCCTCGTGCTCGAGCTGCAGCAGAGCGGCGTTAAGGAAAGCCACAAGGAGAGTGTGGTTGATGCCGAGAAGGGCAAGCTTTTCCCGACTGATACGGGCAAAATTGTCAATGACTTCCTCGCTCGCAGCTTCCCCACGATTATGGATTTCGACTTTACGGCTCATGTGGAGAAGGACTTCGACGCTATTGCCGAGGGTAAGAAGGATTGGAACAAGATGGTGCGCAAATTCTACGGCGATTTCACTCCGCAGGTGGCGCAGGCCGCCGAGAAGCAGAGTAATCTCAAGGTTGGCGAGCGTCAGCTCGGCATCGACCCTGTGAGCGGCAGGATGCTTAGCGTCAAGATAGGGCGTTACGGCCCTATGGCGCAGCTTGGCCTCTCTACCGACGCGGAGAAGCCGCGCTTTGCCCAGCTTCGCGACGGCATGAGCCTCGACACTATTACCTTCGAGCAGGCTATGGATCTGTTTAAGCTGCCACGTATCCTTGGGACTGTGGATGACCGCGATGTGATCGCTAATGTGAGCCATTATGGGCCGTATGTGAGCTATAACCGCCAGAATGTGTCCATTCCCGAGGGCATTGATGTGATGGAGATAACCTTGGAGCAGGCTATGGAGCTCATCGACAAAAAAGCCGAGGCTGAAAAGCAGCGCCTGCTGCTCACTCTGCCCGGCGGCATCGAGGTTCTGAACGGCAGGTATGGCCCTTATATCGCTTATCAGGGCAGAAATTATCGCTTGCCTAAGGCTTTGGCGGCGGAGCCTGCCGCTCTGACTGTGGAACAGTGCCGCGAGGTAATCGAAAAAGCGGATTCGCGTCCGGCTTCTGCCATGCGCGGACGCCGTCGTGGCCGAAGCGCATAGCATTGAGGGCTTTTGGCATGAAATCGCAGAATATCATTCTGTTAGGCTATATGGGAGCCGGCAAGACGTCGGTAGGCAAAGTGCTGGCCAGCAGGTTAGGGGTCGATTTTTACGACCTTGACCTGTATATCGAGGAGCGGTTTCGCCGCAAGGTGGCTGATATTTTCGCCGAGAGGGGCGAAGAGGGCTTCCGCGAGATAGAACATAATATGCTACACGAGGTAGCGGAGTTTGAGGACATCGTTCTGTCGCTGGGCGGCGGCACTCCGTGTTTCTTCGACAACATGGACTACCTTAACAGCAAGGGTAAGACCGTGTTTATGAATGCTTCGCCCGAAACGATTGTGCGACATCTCAAAATCAGCCATACTGTGCGCCCGCTGCTGCAGCAAAAGCAGGGGCAGGAGCTGCTGAATCACATCGCTACCCATTTGCAGGAGCGCCTACCTTATTATAATAAAGCGCAATATGAGATAAATGTGGACTGCTTAGACAGTTTCAACAAAATAGACTTGCTTGTCGACAAAATCGTCGATGTTACAGGCGTGCTGAACCATAATTAACACCCGAGAGACATGGCAAAATGGCGAATTGAGGATTCTGAAGAACTTTACAACATCACTGGCTGGGGCGTCAACTTCTTTGGCGTAAACAAAAAGGGGCATGTGTATGTTACACCGCGCAAAAACGATGTACAGATAGACCTTAAAGAACTGGTTGACGACCTTGTGGCCAACCGTACTAAGACTCCAATGCTGCTGCGCTTCCCAGATATTCTTGACAGCCGCATTCAGAAAACTGCGGCGTGTTTTGAGAAGGCCGCAAAGGAGTATCACTACACAGGCGAGAGCTTTATTATTTTTCCGATAAAGGTTAATCAGATGCGTCCCGTAGTGGAGGAGATTATCAGCCACGGAAAGCGCTACAATCTCGGCCTCGAAGCCGGCTCGAAGCCCGAATTGCACGCCGTCATCGCTGCAAACATGGACAGCGACAGCCTAATAATCTGCAATGGCCACAAAGACCGCTCCTTCATCGAGCTTGCGCTACTGGCGCAGAAGATGGGAAAGCGTATCTTCCTTGTTGCAGAGAAGTTTGAGGAACTTGAGACCATCGTGGCCACCGCTGCGACGCTCAACCTGCGCCCTCAAATCGGAATTCGGGTGAAATTAGCCTCCTCGGGCGCAGGAAAGTGGGAAGAGAGCGGCGGAGACGCAAGCAAGTTCGGTCTTGACTCGTGCGATCTGCTCCGTGCGTTGGAGTATCTGCGCGAACACCAGATGGAGGACTGCCTAAAGCTGATGCATTTCCACATTGGCAGCCAGATTACCAAGATTAGGCGCATCCAGTTCGCTCTTACCGAAGCGGCGCAGTTCTATGTGCAGCTCCACAAGATGGGTTTCAACATCGAGTTCGTGGATTGCGGCGGCGGGCTGGGCGTAGACTACGACGGCACGCGCTCTTCAAACAGCGAGAGCTCGGTAAACTACTCGATACAGGAGTATATCAACGACTGCGTCTACACTTTCGTGGAGGCGAGCGACCGAAATCAGATCCCCCACCCCAATATAATCTCCGAAGGTGGCCGTTCCTTGAGTGCGCATCACTCTGTGCTGATTCTCGAGGCTTTTGAGTCCACCCACCAGCCTGCGATGGACGAGGAGTGGGAGGCTTCGCCCGATGACCACAAATTAGTGCGCGATCTCAGCGAGATTTGGGACAAGGTTTCCGCACGGTCGATGCTTGAGGACTGGCATGACGCCGAGCAAATCCGTGAAGAAGGTCTCGACCTCTTCCGTCATGGCCTTATCGACTTGAAAACGCGCGCTCAAATCGAGAGTGTATACTGGAGCATTACGCGCGAAGTCAATGCCATAGCGCGCACACAAAAGCACATGCCGGACGAATTGCGCAAGCTCGACAAAATTTTGGCCGACAAATATTATTGTAACTTCTCGCTATTCCAATCGATGCCCGATTCGTGGGCGATAGATCAGTTCTTCCCGATCATGCCAATCCATCGGCTGAACGAAAAGCCCGATCACAACGCGACTTTGCAGGACATAACCTGCGATAGCGACGGCAAGATTGAGACATTCGTGCAGTGCGGCCGCCAGACCACCTATCTGCCGCTCCATCCGCTCAAACAAGGCGAGCCTTACTACATCGGCGTTTTTCTGGTGGGCGCTTATCAGGAGATTTTGGGCAATATGCACAACCTTTTCGGCGACACCAACGCCGTTCATGTCAGCGTTGCCGAAGACGGGAGCTACACCGTGGATCAAATCATCGACGGCGAGACGGTGGCAGATGTGCTCGATTATGTTCAGTACGACC
The DNA here is from genome assembly GCA_022508585.1 of Prevotellaceae bacterium. GTDB lineage: Bacteria > Bacteroidota > Bacteroidia > Bacteroidales > Bacteroidaceae > UBA6382. The sequence goes on from JAFLUU010000101.1 coordinate 4,956, forward strand.
CCAAGCAGATGGTGCGCCGTTTAGAAACATGGGTAGACAAGGCTATTGCAGAAAATCGCATTACTCCGCGAGAAGGTCAGGATTTTATTTCTAATTTTCAGCGCGGACTTTATGGTTATACTTATCTCGAATAGACGATGCGCAAGATAACGGTAATAAAAGTCGGCGGCGCTATAGTGGAAGACCCCCGTTCGCTGGCAAATCTCTTAGATGGTTTTTGTAAAATCGAGGGCGACAAGATTCTCGTCCACGGCGGCGGACGCACTGCCACGCAGATAGCAGCTACTATGGGCGTCGAGACAAAGATGGTCAACGGCCGCCGCGTTACTGACCAGCAGATGCTGCAGATTGTCACTATGGTTTACGGCGGTCTCGTGAATAAACAAGTCGTTGCCCAGCTCAACGCACGCGGACTGCGCGCGCTCGGACTGACCGGCGCCGACCTCGGAGTGATACGCGCCCACAAGCGACCGGTTGTCGAGGGCGGCGTAGATTATGGCCTCGTGGGCGATGTGGACAGCGTCGATGCTGCGTCTTTGGAGCACCTGCTGGCAGGAAATATCACCCCCGTCGTTGCTCCGCTCACATTGGGCGAAGGAGCGCAGCTGCTCAACACAAATGCAGACACCATCGCCTCCGAAGTAGCCAAGGCTCTCGCGCCGAACAACGAGGTAACGCTTGTCTACTGCTTTGAAAAGGCAGGCGTTCTGCGCGATGCCGACGACGATAGCAGCGTCATCGCCCACATTGACACCGACAGCTATGCCACGCTCAAGCAACAAGGCATAGTCAGCGGCGGAATGCTGCCCAAGCTCGACAACAGCTTTGCAGCCCTGCACGCCGGAGTGAAAAGAGTCGTCATCACCCGTGCGGATAGCCTGAACACAGGAGGAACGACCATCGAACTCTAAACCCGAAACAATAATCCCAAAATAAACAACATGAAACACTTTCTTGCTCTCCTTTGCGCCTTGACCATCTCCGTTGGTTCTATGGCAGTCAACCCCGAAAAAGTCAGTCCCACCAAGAACATCATACTAATGATTACCGACGGCACATCGCTCAGCGCCGTCAGCGCAGCGCGTTGGCTGCAAATCTATCGCAACCCTGCCCAGACGCATCTAAACCTCGACCCATGGCTTTGCGGCACCGTCAGAACCTGCAACAGCGACGCCCCCATCGGCGATTCCGCCCCCACCACCTCATGTTATGTAACCGGCCATCTGAGCCGCAGCGCCTATGTCTCCACTTTTCCGCCCTACAAAGGCAAAGATAACATCGAACCCGTAGATTCCACCCGCGCCTACGCACCGATGGCAAGCATTCTGGAGGCAGGACGCCAGCTGCAGGGAAAAGCCCTCGGCATGGTCTTCACTTGTCAGTTCTGCCACGCCACTCCCGCCGACTGCTCCGCTCATTACTACAACCGCAACGCATCGCAACTCATCGCCGACCAGATAGTTCACAACGGCTTCGATGTAGTCATCGGCGGCGGCAACAGCTATCTCACCGCCGACGGAGAGAACTATCTCCGCTCCACCGGCGTAAGCGTTCATCGCAACGATTTGGCCGCCATGCGCGCCGACAAAGGCGACAAAATGTGGGCATTGTTCGGCAATGTCGAGATGGACTACGACATCGACCGCGACACCACCCAGCAACCCTCACTTGCAGAGATGACCGCCACCGCTTTGAGCAAGCTCAGCAAAAATAAAGACGGCTTCTTCCTCATGGTTGAGGGCTCCAAGGTAGATTGGGCCGCCCACTCCAACGACCCGGCCGCCCTGCTCAATGATTTCCTCGCCTTCGACAAAGCGTGCGGCGTCGCCCTCGACTTCGCGCGCCGCAACGGCAACACCACAGTCATCATCGTGCCCGACCATGGCAACAGCGGCTTCAGCCTCGGCCGTCGCGACCTGCCCGACTACAGTCGCCAGACCTTGGAACAGCTCTTCGGCCCTGTCGCAAAGTTTCAGCGCACAGCCGAAGGACTTGAGCGCATACTCAATGCCCAACCCTACGACAGCCTCCGCTCTATATTCCGCACCTATGAAGGCATCGACCTCAACGCCGACGAGCACAGCCAGATCATAAACTGCAAAGGCTACAAGCCAAGCCCCATTCCCGAGGACTTACGCCAGCCAAACAAGAGCTCCGTCCTCTACAGCTCCAGCCTTGAGGGCATCATCATCAACATTCTGACCAAGCACTCACCCTTCGGGTGGACCACAGGCGGCCATACCGGCGAAGAAGTCTTCCTCGCCGTCTACAACCCGCGCTCGCAGCGCCCCATGGGCATGACCACCAACACCGAGCTGGCACGATATATCCAGTCGCTCTGGGGAATGGAGGGCAAGATGGACGCATTCACCGACCAAATCTTTGCTCCCCACAAGAGCGTCTTTGCCAACTACCGGATGGAGATAACCAAACCCGAGCAGAAGAATGTATGGCCGGTGCTGACCGTTACCAACCCCGCCAACGGCAAGCAGATAAAGGCCTACGCCTTCAGCAACAAGGTGGAAGTTGGCTCTGATGCCAAGACCGTTCGCCTGCCCTCCGTCATCACCTATGTGGATCGCAACGATATGTTCTACTTGCCCAAAACTTTGGTTAACTACCTAAAGTAAACGCCGGCAAACATCGTCCGGCACATCTCTTAAACCGAACTTAACGCACGAACAACCCCCAAGAGCACACGAACACCCTTTAATTGCGCGACAAACAACCCTTAATTGCGCGACAAACACCCTTAATACAACTGCGGCAAGAGGACAATCAAGTTCCTTTTGCCGCAGTTTTTTTGCGATACTCCCCCGAATGCCGAAGGTAACCCCAGCCGAAGCAGCGTAATAGCGCCAAAACCGTACTATACCCCCATCGTGTCCGATTTTAGCGCCTCCGCACACGCTGAAATGTCGTGGAAATTTGCAGAAATGTCGTTGAACTTTAAAAAATCATATATGAATTTTTGAAAATTCATATATAATTCATATATAAAGTTATAATAATTCATATATGATTTCTCGAGAATTTATATACGAATTTTCAAACTTTGACGACATTTCTGCGCGCGAGAACGATAAAAAAACTCGTGCGCACGACTTTTTTCGCCGCGAGATGGGGGTAAAGTACCCCCTCCTCTATGGTGTACTTGATGTGGTCAAGATAGAAATTCCTGCGGTCGATGTTGGAGAATATACTGCCATTGGATGTTGTGCCGTCATCGTTGAGCTTGATGTGTGTGGCGTTTGGGATAGTTTTAATTCCTTTCATAAGATGTGTAGTGATTTTGTAAGGGAATGTCACCTTATCGTTTTTACAGAATATTGTGGAGATTTATT
>JAFLUU010000102.1 GCA_022508585.1 Prevotellaceae bacterium
TCATTCTTCACGACATTTCTACGCGCGCCGAGGCTCAAAAATCGCGCGCGGAGGCTTATTGTGCATATTTGCACGACATATTGCAGGGGATACACGACCTTTGTTTTGGTCGCGAGGACGTTTGCTGAACGAAAAAGTGCTGTTTTTCTTGGGTATTGCAGAATAAAGTTGTACTTTTGCCGTTGCAATACGCGTATGACGCTTTTGCGCAACGCCGCTCGAATGGTGGAATCGGTAGACACGAGGGACTTAAAATCCCTTGCCCCGGAAGGGGCGTGCGGGTTCAAGTCCCGCTTCGAGTACCAGCCGCAGGCTGGTTTTTTTGTTTATATATGGTGTCTCGCCTGCCACATTTGTCATAGCAACGAGAGTAAAACGAACAGCCCGCAGCAGGTAACTATCTGCTGCGGGCTGTTGCGTTAGGCCGGTCGGACTGTTTTAGTCCTTGAAGCCGTGAATCTTTGCATAGTTGAGAGGAGTGCGGTCGTACTTCTTGGCAAAGGCGCGACGGAATGTGCTAACCGATGCAAAACCGCAGTCGTTGGCTAAGTCGTGAATGCTATGAGTGTTCATGTAGCCTGGAGTGTGGAAAAGCTCGTCCACTTTCTCCATGCGTAGCTGATTAACGTAATCGTTGAACTTGCAGCCTTTAAGCTCGTTAATCATTCTTGATGCATAAGTGCGGTTTGTTACTAACACTTCGGCAATGTCTTTAAGCGATACGTCCTTGCGCAGATAGAACTGGGTCTTCTTTGCGTAGTCGTCAAGGCGTTGTTCCAATCGCTTGTTGATTTCTTCTTTTTCTAAGCCGAAAGGAAGGGCATTTGGTCTCTTCATAACTAATAGCGTGCTTGGGTTTAATGTGTTATTTTATTGTCTTTTGTTTCTCTTTGGTTGGGGTCGCATAAATATTTACTGCCATATCTCTGCTTCCCGAAACTTTTTCGTATTTTTCTGCCTGCAAATTTAATAATTTTTTTTGAATTAGTCTCTACCCCCCCCCCCGATTTTTACGAAATTTGCCTAAATGTTGTGAAAAATGCTGAAAAATATGTGTTTTTATGCGTTTTTGCATACAATCGTACCGCATTAGGCTCTGGCGGCACGATTATATGCAATGCAGGGCAGACAGAATGTTTATTCTTGCACCCCTTGATTTAGCATCCGGAGGGCTTTGTTCTCCTCGCGCTCCATGATGGCTCGCTGGCCGGGGCCTTTGTCGTCGATGCCGCAGAGGTGCAGCACGCCGTGAACGATGACTCGGTGCAGTTCCTCCATGTATTCCGTGCCTTGCTGGAGAGCATTGCTTCTCACGGTGTCAAGGCTTATGAAGATGTCGCCGTTTATCACCTTGCCCTCGGTGTAGTCAAAGGTAATGATGTCGGTATAGTAGTCGTGGTTGAGATACTGAAGGTTGACCTCGAGTATCTTGTCGTCGTTGCAGAAGGTGTAGCCCACTTCGCCCACCTTATAGCCGTGCTGGGCGGCGACTTGGCGCAGCCAGCGTGTGGTCAAACGCCGCTTGATGGGGGGAAAGGCTATGTTGTCTGCACTGTAGGTAATCATGTGTGCGTGTGTTTAATTAAATAGGTCGGGGTTGGTGGCGAACAGGTCGGGTTCTCCTCCGCCGAGGCCGAAGCGCGAGCGGCCGAGGTGCTGATAAGCCATGTCGGTGGCTTCTCTTCCGCGCGGTGTGCGCTTGATAAATCCCTCCATGATGAGAAACGGCTCGTAGACCTCCTCCACCGTGCCTTGATCCTCGCCGATAGCGGTGGCGATGGTGGTCAGACCTACGGGGCCGCCGCTAAATTTGTCGATGATAGTGGTAAGGATTTTGTTGTCGATTTCGTCTAAGCCGAAAGCGTCGATATTCAGTGCTTCGAGGGCGAGATGCGCTATGGCGAGGTCGATGCGTCCGTTGCCTTTGACTTGCGCAAAGTCGCGCACGCGGCGCAACAGTGCGTTGGCGATGCGCGGCGTGCCGCGCGAACGGCTGGCAATCTCGGCGGCGGCGTCGCTGTCTATGGCTACATTGAGTATGCTGGCGGAGCGCACGATGATGTCGCTCAGCGTGGCGGCATCGTAGTACTCAAGGTGCAGGTTTATTCCGAAGCGGGCGCGCAACGGTGCCGTGAGAAGGCCGCTTCGCGTGGTGGCGCCCACTAAAGTGAACGGATTGAGCTCGATCTGTATGGAGCGGGCGGAAGGGCCTTTGTCGATCATGATGTCTATGCGGTAATCCTCCATTGCCGAGTAGAGATACTCCTCAACGATGGGGCTGAGGCGGTGTATCTCGTCGATGAAGAGGACATCGTGCGGCTCGAGGGAGGTCAACAGTCCGGCGAGGTCGCCCGGCTTGTCGAGAACGGGGCCCGATGTTACCTTGAAACCGACATTGAGCTCGTTGGCGATGATGTTGCTAAGCGTGGTCTTGCCCAAGCCCGGAGGGCCGTGCAGCAATGTGTGGTCGAGGGGCTCGCCGCGATATTTGGCGGCCTCCACGAAGACCTTGAGATTGTCCACCACCTTGTTCTGGCCGCGAAAATCGTCAAAGCTGAGAGGACGCAGCGCGTTCTCGTAGTCGCGATCGCTGGTGCTGCCGCTTTGCTGTGCCCGTATGTCGAAAGTATCTTCCATTTCCTGTGTGTTTGCGTCAGATGGTGCGTTGTTTATGTAAAGTGGGTTGCTATTCGGTGCCGAGAAGCTCGAGGGCTTTCTTGACACTCTCGTTATCTTCGTTGATGATGGCGAAGTATTCGTTCATGTCCCAGATGTCGCGCGCAAAAAGTGCTTTGAGTTGCAGCTTGAGACGCGGCATAGTTTTCTGAAGCTCCTCCTGCTCTACGGGCTTGTCGTAGCTGCGCTTGCCCTCGGCGACAATACTGTCTATAAGCTGCTGCGGAGGTTCAAACTCGTCCTTGAATCTTTCAAAATCCTTGTGCTTCGCCGTCAGTTCCTTGCGATTTTTGTCAAAGTACTCGAGATAATTGTTCAGCAGAATGTTCTTGCGTGTCAGCATACGGTGGAAACGCGTGTAGACGGTGGTATCTAACGGCACGAAGTAGTCCGGCATGATGCCTCCGCCGCCATACACTACGCGATGCTCCTTCAATGTATAGTATTTGAGGCTGTCTGCCAGATGGATGCTGTCGATATGCATCAGCTCGCCGCTGTTCAGCCGGTTGAGAATGTCTTCTTCATAGTCTTTCTTCTTCCCTTTCTCGTATGGTTTCTGGATACAGCGTCCTGTTGGCGTGAAATAGTGCGACACGGTGAGCCTTACCATACTTCCGTCGGGCAATTCCACAGGTCGTTGCACCAATCCTTTGCCGAAGGTGCGCCTTCCCACAATGTAGCCGCGGTCTTGATCCTGAATGGCGCCGCTGACTATCTCCGCCGCCGACGCTGTGTACTGGTCGACCAGCACTATCACTTTTCCCTCCGTGAATATCCCGTTTCCAGAGGCTCTAAACTGCTTTTGCGGCACGCTTCGTCCGTCTGTGTAGACCACTAACTCTCCTTTCGTGAGGAATTCGCTCGCCACCTCATTGGCTGCCTCAAGATAACCGCCACCATTTTGTTCGAGGTCGAGGATTAAACTTTTCATCCCCTTCTTTTTCAGTTTCTTGATCGCGTCATGAATTTCATCGTGGGTGCTGGCGGCAAAATTGCCGAGCCTTATAATTCCAATCTCGGGGCGAATCATATAAGCCGCGTCGACGGAATAAAGAGGGATCTTGTCGCGAATAATGCGGAAGGGGATTAATTCTTCTACGCCGCGGCGTTTAATTCCAAGCATCACGACGGAATTTTTCGGCCCGCGGAGCAATTTCATCATCTTCTCGCGCGGCATTTTGACGCCGGCGATGACGGAATCGTCGACGGTGATGATTCTGTCTCCAGCGAGGATTCCCGCTTTCTCGGAGGGCCCTTTGCTGACGGGCTGCACGACCACCAGTGTGTCGTTGAGGACATTAAATTGCACGCCGATGCCCTCGAAATTGCCGTCGAGGGGCTCGGTTAGCTTCTTGGTTTCTTCCGCGTTGCTGTAGTTGGAGTGCGGATCAAGCTGCTCGAGCATCGCTTTGATGGCATTGTCGCCCAGACTGACGGTGTTGGTGGTGTCAATATAAAGCGCCTTGATAGCCATCAGCGTGGTGCCGATTTTCTGCATCGTCATATTGAGATCTGCACGCTCCTGCGGAGTTTGGGCGCTTGATGCCAAGGCGAGAAATGCCGATAAAAATATGGGAAAAAGTCTTCTCATTGCAGTGAATTTAGGGGAGAAAGTCAGAAATGTCCTTGCCGAAATGCTGCAGCTCCCTGACGACGCTGGAACTGACGGCGGCAAGCTCCGGTTTGCTGAACAGGATAATTGTCTCGATGCCGTTGAGGCGGAAATTGATGTCGGCGATGTCGCGTTCATACTCGTAGTCTTTCAGCGAACGCACGCCGCGCAGGATAAAGTCGGCGCCGTGCTGCCGAGCGAAGTCGGCGGTAAGTCCATCGTAGGCCACGACTTCCACATCGGTCTCGCCTTGGAAGCAATGGGCGATGTCGGCGAGGCGTTGCTCCACGGTGGCGGAGGAAACCTTGTGCTCATTGATGCCAACCGCGACGATGACTTTGTCGAAGATGCGCAGGCCGCGCCGAACGATGTCGGCGTGTCCTTTAGTGAAGGGGTCGAATGTTCCGGGAAAGATGGCAATCTTCATTTGTCCTACCTTATTTTATCGTTAGCCCTCGACAAAGTCCTCTTCAGGCCTGTCCTCTTCGATAACGAGGTTGTTGATTATGAAACCTTGGCGCTCGGGGGTGTTTTTGCCCATGTAGTAGCTCAGCAAATCCTTGACTTGGTCAGCTTTGTGCAGGCTGACCTGCTCCAAGCGAATCTCGGGACCGATAAACTCCTTGAACTCGTCGGGAGAAATCTCGCCGAGACCTTTGAAGCGCGTGATTTGCGGGTCCGGACCGAGCTCGTCGATAGCATTGATGCGCTCCTCCTCCGAATAGCAGTAGCGCGTGATATATTCGGAGCGTTCCTGTCCGGCACGCTTCTTGAGCAGGGCTGCACCAGCCGCGTTGTCGTCCACTTTGGCTGTCTTGGCGGAGCGAGCCTTCTTCCTGTTGTTGCGAACGCGGAACAGGGGGGTCTGCAAGATGTAGACATGCCCCGCTTTGATGAGCTCGGGGAAGAATTGGAGGAAGAAGGTGAGCATAAGCAGCCTGATGTGCATACCGTCGACATCGGCATCGGTGGCAACGATGACCTTGTTGTATCGAAGACCGTCGAGGCCGTCCTCTATGTTGAGCGCAGCCTGCAGGAGGTTGAACTCCTCGTTCTTATACACTAATTCCTTGCTCTCTCCGTAGCTGTTGAGCGGTTTTCCCCTGAGGCTAAAGACCGCTTGGGTCTGCGCATCGCGACATTTGGTGATAGAGCCGCTCGCCGAGAGTCCCTCGGTGATGAAAATCGCCGTGTCGAGGCGCGGATCGCTCTCGGGCTCTTCGCCTCGCCGCTTGGACTTGGGTACAGGGTCGTTGAAGTGAACTATGCAGTCGCGCAGCTTGGGGTTATTGATGTTGAGTTTCTTCTGTTTCTCCTTGGCGGCTTTGGAAACCACGCTCGCCATGGCTTTACGGTCGCGCTCGGAGGTCTGAATCTTCTTCTGCATCTCCTCCGCAGTCTCGGGGTGGATATGCAGATAGTTGTCCACATTCTTTTTGATGAAGTCGCCCACAAATTTGTTGACGCTCACGCCCGAAAGAGGGTAGGGCTTGCCCTTGCTGTCCTTCTCGGGCGCCATAGTGAGCGAGCCGAGTTTTATTTTGGTCTGGCTCTCGAATGTAGGCTCTATCACGCGGACGGCAATGGCGGCAACGAGGCCGTTGCGAATGTCGGCAGGCTCGTAGTTCTTGCCCAGATGCTCCTTGATGACCTTGGCGATGTGCTCTTTGAACGCGCTCTGGTGCGTGCCGCCCTGCGTGGTGTGCTGACCGTTGACATAAGAGTAGTATTCCTCGCCGTTCTGGTTGGCATGGGTGAAAGCGATGTCTATTCCCTCGCCGCGCAGGTGCACAATGTCGTAGAGGGGCGACTCGCTCATGTTGTCGTTGAGCAAATCCTCCAATCCGTTGCGGCTGACAATGCGGCGGTTGTTGTAAATAATGGCGAGTCCGGCGTTAAGATAGGTATAGTTGCGCAGCAGGGTCTCCACATGTTCGCCGCGGAAGCGGAAGTTTTTGAACAACTGCGGGTCGGGCTCGAAATAGATGTAGGTGCCGTTCTCTTCGTCGCTCGTGCCCTGCTGGTCGCTGATGAGCTTGCCCTGCTCGAAGCTGACTTCGCGAAATTGCCCCTCGCGGTGGCTGCGAGCCACGAACTTGCGGCTCAGAGCGTTCACCGCCTTGAGGCCGACGCCGTTCAAGCCGACGCTTGCCGTGAACACGGAGGTGTCATACTTGGCGCCGGTGTTCAGACGACTCACGGCGTTGAGCAGACCGCCCAGCGGAATGCCTCGACCGTAGTCGCGCACCATAGCCGAGAGGTCGTCTTTGACCTCAACCTCTATGCGCTTGCCGAAACCCTCGTTAAACTCGTCGATACTGTTGTCGATAGTCTCCTTCAAGAGCACATAGATGCCGTCTTCGCGGTACGAGCCGTCGCCAAGCCGCCCGATGTACATACCCGGGCGGCGGCGGATATGCTCCATGTCCTCAAGGTGGACTATCTTGTCGTCGCCGTAGTTGGAACTCATAATCTCAATTTGCTGTTTCTCAATTTCTGCCGTTTCTATATTTGGTCTTAGCGCACCGGACTGCCGTGCAACTGCCGGACTTGGCGCACAAAGCGGTTCTTAGAACCGTTAGGGCTGGATTTTCTTGGTGTAGCAGCGGCGGCGTTTGTGGACGCGGCCGTCAAGATAGTGCCACTGCGACTGCACCTTGTCGTTGCCCTCGAGCTCGGGGTTCGTCTCGCCCCACTTAAAGCCCTTCTTGATGTAGATAGGTATGAGGTCGGCGAACAGCAGGGCGTTCACGCCCTTGCCTTGATACTCGGGCTTGATGGCGATGAGCAGGAGGTCGAGTCCTTCGGGGCGCTTGAAGAACAGAGCCTTGAGCAAATGCCACCAACCGAAGGGGAAAAGTTTACCTTTAGCCTTCTGCAGCGCCCGAGAGAGCGACGCCATCGAAATACCCACGCCAATCGGTTCGTTCTGCTCGTTCTCCACCACCGTAACCATATCGAGGTCGAGGATAGGCAGGTAGGTGTTGATATAGCGCTCTATCTGCGCGTGTGTCATCTCGGAGTAACCGTACAAAGGCTTGTACGCCTCGTTTACGAGCTCGAACATCTTGTAGCCCATGCCGCTGCGCTTGATTTCTTTGACGCTGCGGAACTTGCGGGTGTGCAGCTTGAGGCGCTGCTGCACTATGCGCGCCACCTTTTCATACTGCTCGGGCAGCCGTTCGGGCACCATGAGCTGCATTTCCACCCAGTCCACCGATTTCTTAAGCCCATAGCGCTCTACATGGTCGGGGTAGTAGGGGTAATTGTAGATAGTGGCCATCGTGCTCAGCTCCTCAAAGCCTTCGATGAGCATACCCTCGGCGTCAAGGTCGGTAAAGCCGAGCGGCCCCTCCATCACATCCATGCCTTTGTCGGCACCCCATTGCTCCACCGCCTTCAGCAGCGAGCGACTCACATCGGTGTCGTCGATAAAGTCTATCCAGCCGAACCTGACGGCGCGCTTATTCCATGTCTTGTTGGCTTTATGGTTGATTATAGCCGCCACGCGCCCCACGATGCGCCCGTCTTGCCATGCGAGGAAGTATTCGGCCTCGCAAAACTCGAAGGCGGGGTTTTTCTTTTTGTTGAATGTCTGGAGTATATCGGAGTACAGGTCGGGCACGGAGTAGGGGTTGTCCTTGTAAAGGTGGTAATTGAAGCGCGCAAACTGCTTCAGCTCTTTACTCGTGTCGACCCTGCGAATTGTAGTCATCATAAATATATAGTATTGAAATGCAAATGTACGGTTTTTCCGCCGATTACAATATTAAATATAATGCAAAAAAACTTAATCCAGCCAAATAACGCGCCAAACTCCGACCATACCTTCACCATTCCTCCTTTTTTGCGCACCTTATCCCCTCAAAATTTTACCATACCTCGTTGAAGTTCGCAGAAAAGGCCTCCGCGCGCGATTTTTGGGCCTCGAAATCCGTAGAA
>JAFLUU010000103.1 GCA_022508585.1 Prevotellaceae bacterium
ATATGAATTTTTAAAGTTTCACGATGAAAAAACAAACGCGGAGGCTCAAAAATCGCGCGCGTAGACCTTTTGTACGAGTCTGCACGACGTTCCTTAGCGCGTGTGTGAGAATTAAGACAAGATGCACGATATTGCGTACACCTTGATGCTGTATAAATAAATGTGGATATGGATTACCTACTTATTTGCAGGTAGTTAAATTGCTTAAACTCAATCGGAGCGTTAAGCGCGAGCGGCTGCGACTCGTTGCCGTAGCGATCTATTGCCGTTACGGCGAAGTAGGGTAGCCATTCCTTGAGCATCGGTGCTGCGATGTGGTATTTCGGTTCTGCTATGCCTACCTTATATATATTGTTAGGGTCGCTTGTGTCTACGGGATAGGTGCTGCTGCGGTAGAGCACGAACTTGTATGCGCTGTCAACGCTCCATGAGAGTGTGATGCCGTTATCTGTTTCCGTTATCTGCCCATTGGTGGGAGCAGCCTCGAATGCTATTTTGTGCGGCTCCTCGTTCTGCATCGAAGGTAGGGCAGGAGGCAATGCAGGGGTGCGATAGAGGTTGCGCTGCAGCAGGTCATAGATGCCTTTGGGGTTGTTCGTTACGAAGCGTGCGCGGAAGTACACTTGTCCGCCGATGTTGTGCTGGCGACAGTAGTTAATCTCGCTCTCCATCACGGAGAGCGGCCAGTCTTTCTGACTCTTGTCAAGCAGGTAGACGCCCAACCCACAGGCAACGAGAGGATTGGCAACTCCTTCCTGCCAATCGTGTGCGAAGGGATAGAAATGATTGTCGCGGAAATACATCATTGGCATCAGGGCATCCATCCAACCTTCTCTAAGCCATAGCTTAGCGTCTTGGTGCACGGCATTCAGTGCGTTCCAGCCGCCCGACGAGTAGCGTTGCGTGTCGGCATACTTGCCAACGGGGCTACAACTTATGCAAACCCAAGGTTTCAGCGCTTTGACGCGATCGTGAATGGTCTTGACGATGCGATTGATGTTCTCCCTGCGCCATTGCGCTAAAGGTTGATTGTGTGTAGCGTACTTGCGATAGGTGTTGGCATCGCTGTACCTGACTTCTTTCTCGGGATAGCGGATATAGTCGAGGCTGATGCCGTCAATGTCGTAGTTGTTGGTTATTTCTTCGCAAATGGTGGCGAGATAGTTTGCCGTTTCGGGCACTCCCGGGTCGAGCATATAGCCGTCGCTCGTCTTGAGCACGAGGTTAGGCACTCGGCGGTTGAGAGCCGATGCGCCGAGGGCTTTCAGCTGCGAAGTCTTGTTACCCGGAATGGCCACGACCCAAGCGTGCAGCTGCATTCCGCGCCTATGGCATTCTTCTACGGCGAATGCGAGCGGATCGTAGTCGCTAAAGGCCGGCTTGCTGCCGAAGACGGCTGCGTCGAGGGGCTCTATCTGCGAGCGGTAGGCCACTGTTCCTCTGATGCGAACCTGCATTACCACTACGTTGAAGTTGGCCGCTTTCAGTTGGTCGAGCATAGTGCAGAGTTCCTGCTTCTGTCGTGCGATGTTGGCCTCACTCGTTGCAGGCACGCTGGGCCAATCCAAGCCGCCGAGGGTGGTCAGCCAAACGGCGCGCAACTCACGTTTTGGTAGGTTGTCGGCTAATTGTGCTTTAGTGGCTGTTAGCGCAAAAACGAAAAGCGCAGACAGCATTATAAAGCGTATAAAGATATGCTTGGTTGTCATTTATGCGCAAATTTAGCTTTTTTTCGCGGTTTTCGTGGATTGTTTGTACGGAAATGTGTATTTTCGCAGTCGTAACGACCGTTTTGTGCGCTATGCTTGGCGGCACTATCATACGTTATTGCAGCTGTGAAAACGAAAAACTAATAAATAATTACAATCAACACTATGAAGAAAATCATTTTGGCAGTAATGTTGCTGTTGGGAGTTGTTGCAAGTAAGGCTCAGTTCGAGGCCGGCACCAATTACTTGGGTGCTTCTGTTACCAACCTCGGCTTGTCCTACAGTTCGAGCGAGAAACTGCGCTTCGGCATCGATATAACTGCCGGTCATTTCCTCTGGGACGACTTTTTGCTCAAGACTACTGTGGGCTACAACCACAAACCGCACCTCGACGACATCACTCTTGGCCTCGGTGCCCGCTATTACTTCGAGCAGAACGGTGTGTTTCTCGGCACTGGCGTGGAATATTGCCACGAGGCTCCGAAATATAACGACTTGCGCATTCCTGCGGAGATTGGCTACTGCTTCTATCTCAATCATTACCTGAGTATAGAGCCGGTTGCCTACTATAATTTTTCAATCAACGATTATCACGACAAGAGCTGCTTTGGTTTCAAAGTTGGTTTCGGATTTTATTTCTAAATGAAGCTGCTTCTGCACTCTTGCTGCGCCCCTTGTTCCGCGGCAATAGTGGAATGGTTGCTGGAGAACGGCGTGGATTTCACGGTGTTCTTCAGCAATTCCAATATTTGGCCGGATAGTGAATATCTTCACCGTCGTGCGGAACTGGAGCGCCACCTTGAACAACTCGGTGTGCCCTTTATTGAGGACGACTATAACCATACCGACTGGCTCGCCGCCGTTAGTGGACTGGAGCACGAACCCGAACGCGGCAACCGCTGCACTCTGTGCTTCCGCTTCCGCCTTTTGCGTGCCGCCCGCTATGCTCAGACTAATGGCTTCACCCATCTGACCACCACGCTCGCCTCGTCGCGCTGGAAGAACATCGAACAAGTCAACGCCGCCGGCCTTTGGGCTGCAGAGCAGGTGAATGTACAACTTATGCTGCCAGATAAACTGATTTTTATAGATAAAAATTGGCGTAAGGGCGGCCTACAAGAGCGTCGCAACGAGCTTCTTCGCCATTTCGGCTTCTATAATCAGCAATATTGCGGCTGCGAGTTCAGCGTGCGCAACTAAATGGTATTGCGTAAAAATATACAGAATCTAAAGTTTCTCGCGGAGAGCTTTTCCTGTATAACTATCAGGGCATTGCGCTATTTGCTCGGGAGTGCCTTTTGCAACGATGGCACCGCCTTGATCGCCACCCTCAGGACCGAGATCAATGACGTGATCTGCACATTTTATGACCTCCATGTTGTGCTCAATGATGATGATGGTGTGCCCATGCTCGATGAGAGCTTGGAAAGCCTTGAGCAAGATGCTTATATCGTGGAAGTGCAGGCCGGTTGTGGGCTCGTCAAATATAAATAAAGTGGGTTGCGTTTTCTCACTGGCGAGATAATAAGCCAGTTTGACGCGCTGATTTTCTCCACCGCTGAGCGTTGATGACGGTTGACCGAGCTTAATGTAGCCGAGCCCGACATCTTGTAATGGTTTGATACGCCGAGCAATGGATTCCTGTTTGTTTGCTTTGAAAAAGCTGATGGTTTCGTCCACATCCATCTCCAAAATGTCGTGAATATTCTTGCCAGCGAAGCGGACCTCCAGCACATCTTTTTTAAAGCGCTTGCCGTGGCACTCTTCGCATTCCAACTCTATATCGGCCATGAACTGCATGGAAACTTTAATCTTTCCATCGCCGTTACAATTGTCGCATCGTCCTCCTTCAGCGTTGAAAGAGAAAGTAGCCGGCGTGAAATCCATTTGTTTGGAGAGGGGCTGTTCTGCCATGAGGCGGCGTATGAGGTCGTAAGCCTTGATATATGTGATTGGATTGCTGCGCGAGGACGTTCCGATGCTGCTTTGGTCTACCAGAGTTACGTTTTTTATAGCATTCAAATCGCCTTCGAGCGATAGGTACTCGCCCGGGCGGTCGCAAGCCTCGTCAAAATGGCGTTTGATGCCGCGATATAGAATATTGTTGACTAAAGTCGATTTCCCGCTGCCGCTCACGCCGGTTACTACCGTAATGACGTTGAGAGGGAAGCGCACATCAATGCCTTTGAGGTTGTTGGCGCGAGCACCCTTTACTTCAATGTAGCGATTGCTGTTGCGCCGGCTTGTCGGAAGCTCAATCTTGTCCTCTCCGAGCAGGAAACGAACGGTATGGCTCTTGGTCTTTTGGGATTTACCCTCAAGAATATCCTTAATGTTGCCCTCGTAGACGATTTTACCGCCATTGATGCCAGCATCGGGGCCGAGGTCTATGATATAGTCGGCGGCGCGCATGATTTCCTCGTCGTGCTCCACGACAATGACGGTGTTGCCCAATTGTTGCAGGCGGCGCAGCACTCCAATGAGCTGCTGAGTATCTCGCGAGTGCAGTCCGATGCTCGGTTCGTCGAGGATATAGAGCGAACCCACGAGGCTACTACCCAAAGAGGTGGCGATGCTGATGCGTTGGCTTTCGCCTCCGCTCAGAGTGTTGGCCGGGCGACCGAGAGTGAGGTAGCCGAGCCCTATATCCACCAGCACCTGTAGGCGATTGCGTATCTCGTGAACCAAGATAGGGAAGTCGCCGTCCGGAATGTCCTTGAAAATCTCGTTAAGGCGGCTAATAGGCATATATGTGAGGTCGGTGATGGAATATCCGTTGAGCTTGACATACTCCGCCTCCTTCTTGAGCCTGCGACCATGGCAGACGGGGCACGTAGTCTTGCCGCGATAGTGAGAAAGCATCACGCGGTACTGAATTTTGTACTGATTTCTTTTCACCATACGGAAGAAAGCGTCAATACTCACCTCCGTATCTTCAGTATTCTCGCCGAACTGCTCTGAAGTATGCTGTCCTAAAGGCAGTTCCGCGTCCGTATCCGGGTTAGGCGCGCCGCCGTCGAGATTAGCTACAAAGGCATCGTTACGATGCCCGTGCCAGAGAATGTCTTTCTGCTCCTGCGTAAGCTTATAGTATGGCTCAAAGATAGGAAAGCCCTTCGCTCCCTGCTGTTCGCAGAATACGCGCTTCCATTCGCTCATCTTGTCGCCACGCCAGCACTGCACGGCGCCGTCATAGACCGACAGTGTGCTGTTAGGAATGACGAGGCTCTCGTCAATGCCGACAATAGAGCCGAAGCCCTCGCATTCTGGGCACGCACCAGCAGGCGAGTTGAAAGAAAACATCGCATCAGAGGGCTTTTCGAACTGTATGCCGTCGCGTTCAAGGGCGATAGAGAATGAAACGGCCTGCTCGCCGCGCTTTCTGATAAGGCAACGTTGTCCACCCTCGTCGAATGCCGTCTCGATGCTCTCGCGCAGACGCGAAAGCGAGTCGCCGTCGCTGTGTTTGGCCATGCGGTCGATGAGTAGATTTATCTCTTTGCCGTTTATCTGCTCGTCGCTCATATCATGCAGCACAGACTCTATCTCATGCGGCTCGCCGTCGATAGTGATACGCGAAAATCCCTGCTTGATGTCCATCTCTAACTGCTGATGCAGGCTACGCTTGTCCGGAACAACGAGCGGACATTCTATCGTAAAGCGCTCGCCGTCCTCCATCTGCAGCACATAGTTTACAATATCTTCTATCGTGTCGCTCTTGACCTCCTCACCGCTGATAGGCGAGATAATCTTGCCGGCTCTGGCGAAGAGCATACGCAGATAGTCGTATATCTCGGTGGTAGTGCCCACGGTGGAGCGCTGGTTGCGATTGGTGGTTTTCTGCTCAATCGCGATAGCAGGCGGAATGCCGTGAATATAGTCGCATTCGGGCTTGTGCAAACGCCCCATAAACTGGCGGGCATAGCTTGAGAGGCTCTCGACATAACGACGCTGGCCGTCGGCAAACAGAGTGTCGAACGCAAGGCTCGATTTGCCGCTGCCGCTGAGTCCGGTGATGACAACAAATTTGCCACGCGGTATGACAACGTCGATATTCTTCAGATTGTTGACCCTAATGCCTTTTGCAACTATATTGCCGTCCATAAACTTTTATTTAACCTTCTTGCCTTTAGACTCATTCCATATGCGGTCGAGCGCAGTAACGACGTAGGTACAGCCGTTGTCACTATTGGGGATATTCCAGTAGTTCTGCGTTGTTATAGTCGCGATATTCTTGGGGTTGGACAGGTTCACCTTCTCGCCTTTGGCGAAGCGGTAGACTACAAAGCGCACCTGACGCTGCATCTCGTTGTCGGTGATGCGCGGCAGCCACACGAGCGCACGCCCATTGGCGGCGTAGATAATCTTCACGCCCTTCACTCCCTTTGGAGCCGTCTTGTCCTTGAACGGCATCTGCGGCACAAGGGCAGGATAAGGCTGATAGACGCGCTCTAACGCCGTGGTCGCGTTGCCGGTGTTGTTGGCAATGGCCGCAGAGTACCAGAGACAGTTACCTTCCACGCCGGGCAGCGAACGTTGCAGCCTCCACTTCTCCGGAAGCTGGTTGACCTGCGGATTTTTGAGGTCTACCGCTTTGACAGTGCGCTCGATGTCCTGACCGATGTATAACGGACGCTTGCCGGCGTACTTCGACCACCAGCGTATGAGCCTGTCGTAGTCAGCCGTCTTGTGCCCGATTTCCCAATAAATCTGCGGAATGTTATAATCCACCCAGCCTTGATTCACCCACTGCAGCACATCGGCATAGAGGTCGTCATAATTTTGCAGACCGCCCGTATCGCTGCCGGGAATCTCGCCCCCGGACTTGGAAACAGAGCCGTCGTTACGACGGTTATGGTAGATGCCGAACGGAGACACGCCGAACTTGACCCATGGCTTGATGCGCTGTATCGTTTGGTGAATGTCCCTTACCAAGAGGCTCACGTTGTCGCGGCGCCAGTCCTCGATAGAGGCGAAACCGCCCCCGTACTGGCGATAAGTCTCGTAGTCCGGTATCTGTTGCCCTGCCTCCGGATAAGGATAGAAGTAGTCGTCGATGTGCAGGCCGTCCACATCATATCGGCTCACTATGTCGCTCACCACATTGCAGATGTAGGCGCGGTTTTCGGGCAGCCCCGGGTTGAAAAGTATCAGATTGCCATAGCGAAAGAAGTTGTCGGGCTTCTTCATGTAGGGATGATTAGCCGCTAAGAGCATCGTGCCCGCCGTTTTGGCGCGATAAGGGTTAATCCACGCGTGCAACTCCATGCCTCGGTTGTGGCACTCGTCAATCATCCACTGCAGCGGATCCCAGTAAGGCTGCGGCGCCGTGCCTTGCTGGCCGGTGAGGAAACGACTCCACGGCTCGAGTTGGCTGGGGTAGAGAGCGTCGGCCTCCGGCCTCACCTGAAAGAACACCGCGTTCACATTGCAGCGCTGCAGCGCGTCTAAGTGGCGGCGCAGGGTGGCCTGCATCACGTCGCGGCTCATGCCCTGAAACTGACCGTTGACGCACTGGATCCAACTACCCCTAAACTCCCTCTTAGGCGCCGTAACGGCACTTGTCTTTCCCTGTCCGGAAGCCTCTAAAGTCGTTACGACTGCGCCAAGCATCGCCAAGCACAGCATTATTCTTCTCAATCTTACAGTCTTGATAGTCATAGTAAAAAAATATAATCTTGTCGGTTTATGTTATCTGCGCGAAGTTACGAAGAATAGTGGATATACGCGTACACAACGCCTGAAAACAAGTAGAAATATGTGCGAATTTATTCATAAACAATACAGCCGCCCGCACTCATGGTGCAGGCGGCTGCAATATACCTCGCAAGCACAGCGTTGTTACGCAGTCTTGCCCTTAGGAAGTGTGTTTTATTTTACCACAACCTTCTTGCCGTCGACGATATACATGCCCTTCCTGTTCTGCCAATCCTCAACTCTGCGGCCATTAAGGTCGTAAGCAACAGCATTAGCGCCAATCTCGAAGCCATTGGCTATCTATGTGGCATCTTGCCAGTTGTTCCATCGCTGCCTTCGTATTCTAATCTTTCATCTATGTCCCAGTAATACGGTGTCCACCCTTTTCCCTTTATTGCAGCCACTTGAGTCCTTGTGCAAACATTGCCTTCAGTTCTCGAATTGTTGTAATATATAAGTATTTTGCCACCTATGTTTGGCAAACTGCTAATTAAATCATCCATATTTGTTCCTTTTATTTTATTGTCGTAGCAGTTCAAAAACTTCAAGGTCGTATTTTTAGACACATCTAATCCCGTCAGCTGGTTGTTGCAGCATTCCAGACTTGTCAATGCCGTGTTTTTGCTTACATCTAAACTTGTCAGCTGGTTGTGGTAGCACCGCAGCGTTGTCAATGCCGTGTTGTTAGACACATCTAAGCTTGTAAGCGCGTTGTAGCCGCAGCTCAGCGTTGTCAATGCCGTGTTTTTGGTTACATCTAATCTCGTCAGCTGGTTGTCAGGGCAAGATAGGTATGCCAATGCCGTGT
>JAFLUU010000104.1 GCA_022508585.1 Prevotellaceae bacterium
CGCGCTGCTCGGGCGGCATATTGTTGATGCGAGTGGAATGCGAGCCGCGCGGCTTGACATACACCTTAAGGTTCTGCTTAGGGTACTTCTGCAGCCATGTAACGCCGGGGGCAGTCCACGGATCAATCTCGCCGTAGATGCAAATCATCTTCGGGTCGTTCTTTTTGAGGTAGTTGGTTATATGGCGCGAAACGGTCTTGTCGAACTTGATGCTGCGCAATTCCTCCGGCAGCATCACATCGCGCAGATAGTGCTTTGCCGATTTGATAGAGAGGTAGGGCTTAAACGGCTTGATGTCGTAACCATAGTAACCCAGCTCGCGGTAGGCCTGAACATAGAACGAGAGGTTGCCGGTGGTGGAGAAATAGTCTGGCCCAACAACCTTCACCAGTTCATTGAAGAGCTCATCGTCCGAAGCCGTGGCTGCAGGTATCAAATCAGTGTCCTTACCCCACTGCCATACGGAGAAGCTGTACTCAAGGACGCAGTAGTCATAAATGTCCTCGTAGGAAACTCGGAATTTGAGTCCCTTCTCATCGCAGTACTTTTTGAAGCGAGGCATAAACTCGGCCTTCTTCTTCAGCACAGCAATCTGGAAGTCCTCGATCTTCTTACGCTCGGCAGCAGTGCCCACCTTGCGAAGGAAAGGCTCGTGCCTGCCGTCTATAACGGCGTTGCACACGGGGCCGACATAGGGAACGGACACATCAACATCGTCGGGGTAGTACGAACGAAACTCCATGCAGGTCTCGCCGCCCTTGCTGATACCGGTACTGATCCACTTACCGGGATAAATAGTCTTGACCGCAGAGACAACTTCGTGGAGGTCAGCCATAGCGTCCTCATCGCGCAGATATTGCCAGTCGCAAGGGTCGGGAGTGGACTCAAGGAAGAAGCGATGCTCCACGAACACGATATTAGTGTTGAAGTAAGTGGACAATTCGTTGGTGTAACGAGGACCGGCAGCATAGCCGGCGCCGTAACCCTCGGTGATGAGGAGCGTGGGGCGGTCGAAGCCGCGGTGCATCACGATGACGCGTTGCGTAAAGTAGCCCTTCTCGGGGTGCTTGTGGTCGAGTGGCTGCTTAACCTTGATTATGTAGCGCCCGGCGAAGCCCACCTCGTCGTCAATCTCCTCGGTAGCCACCACGTTGGGCAGGGCGGCAAGCTTTTGTTCCACCACGCTGTCAGCCATCGCAAGGATAGGGAACAGAAGTAGCAGAACTGCAATCTTTATGTATCTCATTCGTTTAGTTGATTTGTGCTTATATTATAAATAAGGTGTAATGTTATTTCTTATTGAGTGCGCTCTCGATTTCAGCCACGATCTTGTCGTCGCCCGGATAGCCGCCCTCGCTGATATTGTCGTAGCTGTGTTCGCCTTTCTTGTCAGCGATGTAGTAAGTGGGTATGCCTCTGATGCCGAGAGCCTTCATCAGGCCGTTAAACTCCTTGTCGCTCAGACGATAGTGGTAGCCCTTGATACCGGGAATGGTCTCCTTCCACTTAGTCTCGGGCGAAGTCTCGCCTGTGATGTAGACCCAAGCTACAGGCTTCTTCTCGGCGAGATAATTGTCCTTGATAGGATCTATCTGTTTCATGGCAGCCATACAAGGAGGGCACCAAGTGGCCCAGAAATCTATAACCACGACTTTATTTTTGAACTCGGCGATAATAGTCTTCAAGATATTGTCTACCGGAATGCCGGCAGGCAGGGTTTTCACTACGACAGAGTCTTCCTTCTCGGTCTTGGTTACAGGAGTGTCGTTATTAGCGACAGAAGGCTGCTGCTTGGCGCAACCGGCAAGGCTCACGATGAGACCTGCCATGATAACGAATAAAGTCTTTTTCATCTTTTCAAAGTGTTTTAGTGTTCAGAATTATGGTTTAATTGTCAAATAGTTATGTGTTGTCTGTGAAGAGTGATCAATTGAGCAGCTTCAGTAGATATTGCCCATATTCGTTTTTCTCCATCGGCTTGGCAGCCTGGCGCAAGGTGTCGGCGTTGATCCAGCCGTGCTCGTAGGCAATCTCTTCGAGGCAGGCAATTTTCTGTCCGGTGCGCTTCTCGATTACTTCGATGAAGGTGGAGGCCTCACTCAGGCTCTCGTGGGTGCCGGTGTCGAGCCACGCGAAGCCACGCCCCATAGTCTGTACCGTCAAGCGGTTCCGGTGCAGGTATTCTTGGTTTACGGTGGTTATCTCCAGCTCGCCACGCGCGCTGGGCTTGATGTTACGGGCTATCTGCACCACGTCGTTGGGGTAAAAGTAGAGTCCCACCACAGCATAGTTGCTCTTGGGGTGCGCAGGCTTCTCTTCGATGGAGATGCAGTGGCCGTCGTTGTTGAATTCCACCACGCCGTAACGCTCCGGGTCGTTGACGCGGTAGCCGAACACGCAGCCGCTGTTTTCTTGCTCTACTATGCGCACAGCTCGCGCGAGCAACTCATCGAGTCCGCTGCCGTGGAAGATGTTATCGCCCAACACAAGGCACACCGAGTCGCTGCCGATAAAGTCGCAGCCGATGATGAAGGCCTGCGCCAAGCCGTCGGGCGACGGTTGCTCGGCATACTCGAAGCGAACGCCATAGTCGCTGCCGTCGCCAAGCAGGCGGCGGAAACTCGGCAAGTCGGTAGGGGTAGAGATGATGAGTATCTCTTTGATACCCGCGTGCATCAAGACCGAGATAGGGTAGTAGACCATCGGTTTGTCGTATATAGGTATCAGCTGCTTGCTGATGCCCTTGGTAATGGGGTAGAGGCGAGTGCCGCTGCCGCCGGCCAGAACGATACCTTTCATCTGCGTTTTCTTTAGTTAATGCTTTTTATTTCGAATATAGTGCATAAAACACCTATCCCGACTGCGAAGATAATCATTTTTGGTGAGGCAAACGGGAAAAAGCATCTTTTTGTCTGCGCTTTGCAATAAAAATGCAGTGTCCTGCGACAAATTTGGCTCTTATAGTTGTGGTTTGCGCACCATATCTCGTTTCAAACCATCCGATAGACGCCGCGCACGCCCCAAGCGCTGAGGCGGTAGAGCAGAGGTAGGCGCAAGTGGTCGAAAAAGTCCATCGCCTCGCGGTTAATGCTGTTGTAGATGATACTGGCTGCGTGAAGATTGGTCTTTTCGTGGTGTATATGGCCTGCATAGAGTGCCTTGCGGCAGTTGAGAGCTCTGATGAGGCGGCGCTGAATGTCGGGCGGACAGCAGAGATTGATGATGTCTTTCTCCACAGCGTTGTGAGCGGCGAGGATATTGTCGACACGCTTGGCGAAACTATCGCCCGTAATGCTCTGATTGTGGCGAAATATTTTGTGATAAGTGCCCTCAATCCACACAATCCTGGGCTTGGCGAGCAGCAGGCGCAGGGCAAGCTCAAAATCATTCCAGTAGTAGAGGTTTTCATCCCAGCGGCCATGCTCAATGACGAACTCGCGGCGCAGGAACAGCGACTGGGTGGCAAAATTGTTGGCCACGATGTGCAGACGCGGGTCGGCGCTGTGCGTCATACGGCGCGGCTTGATTTTACCATTGTCCCACGCATGGTTAATCTGCACCGCCACGATGTCAGCCCCCTCCTTGCGTGCCTTATCCAGCGCCGCAGGCAGCATAGAGGGCGTGAGTTCGTCGTCGGAGTCGAAGAAATAGACATATTCGCCCACGGCAGCGTCGAGTCCCGTGTTGCGCGCGGCAGCGGAGCCGGCTTTTAATTCCGTCAGCAGCTTGAATGTCAGATTGGGAGTGTGCGGCTCGTTTATGAAGTCCTGCACGACGGTACGAGTAGACACTTCGCTGTTATTGTCCACGAAGATAACCTCCACTTCGCAGTCTTCGATGCGACGAATGCCCTCGAAAAGGCGCGGCAACAGCTCCTTACGGTTATGAAAGGGAATGATAAGTGAAATATCCGCCATCTCCGCTTAATGTTTAGTGTCGCAACCGTTCTGGCTCGCGTTCTCTAAGGCTTTGAGCACCTCTATCTTGCCAATATCCACAAGCTTCAAGGACTCTTGCTGCACATAACCGCGAATATTGAGGTCGCGACAGGACTTAATGTAGAAATCAGTGATGCCAAACTTGTCAGGCCAGCCCTGCATAGCCTCCACCAACCCTTTGCTCACCACATGAATGCCCGAAAAAGCGAGCCGGCGGCACTTATCCGCCTCCAAGTCGGGGTAGGGGCTGCGCACTTCGCCTGTTTCGATGTTTTGCCAGCCCACAAGGCGCATCTCGTCGTTAAAAAGGAAGTAGCGGCTTGTCTTGCGCTCGCTGACCAAGAGCAGAGCGTCGACGCCCTCAGCGTTTTCGTAGAGCTCGGCGAGGTTAGCGTTGCTCATAATGTCCACATTATGTATTAGCACAGGGCTATCGTCGCCGTCAGCAAAGAGTAGTGGCATCGCTTTGCGCAGACCACCGCCGGTGTCGAGCAGTTGCTCGCTCTCGTCGCTGATAGCGATATGTAATCCCTTCTGCACAGCATATTCGGCAAACGGAGGGCTAACTACATAGTCCTTAATCTGCTCGGCGAAATGATGTACATTGATCGTAAGACTACGGAAGCCCTCCTCGGCGAGCCGCTCCGCCACATGCCAGAGCAAACTCCTGCCGTTTAGTTCCACAAGAGCCTTGGGCTTGTCATCGGTCAGCGGCGCGAGCCTCGTGCCGAGGCCGGCGGCGAAAATCATAGCCTTTTTCATTTTGTTAAATTCATCACCACGGCGCGCCTATGCAGGCCGTCAACCATTATTTTGAGCGGCTGCTCGGTGCGAATGTGGCGCAGATGAGCCGTTTCCTCCACCGCAGGCATAGCATTGAGGGCAGCCTCGTTGTACACGCCCTCACCCTTGAACGCATTGATGGTCAGATAGCTCACACCAAGCGAGGTAAGGTTCTGAAAGAAGTGAGTGCCCTGCGAAGGGTCGACCTGATAGTTACCTAACCCTGCCTCCACTATCACACGCGCGGCGGAAATGTTAGGCCACTTCACGGGAATGCCAAGCCAGGGGTCGCTGCTGCCCCAACGCCCGGGGCCGATGTATATACAGTGCCTCCCCTCGCTGAGTAGCTGCGCGTTGAGGCGGTTTACCTCCTCGGCAATCTGCGGATTATCCTGCTGGTTGTAGCCGTCAGTCTTTACATATATAATATCGTGCACATCGCAGCTCGATTCATGGCCGATAGCGTTGTCAGAACGCAGCAGACATTGCTCATCGCTTATCGTGTCGAGGTCAATGTCGATGCTCACGCGATTATCCACCATCGGGCGTATTTGCAGCAGGTAGAACTCGCCGCTACGGTCGGGACGCAGGTTTACAGCGAACTCGATTTCCACCGGACGACGCATCTCCTCCGCTCCGCACTGCAGCACCCTGCGTATAAGCTCGGGCAATGGGAACACATCGTTCTGCAATACGCCGGCAAACGAGATAATCTTGCGGTTCCGCCCCTCGTAGTAGCCGTCATAAATCTGCTGGTCTTCCGGCAGGTAGGTCGAGCAGACATAAGGCAGTGTGCCGTCCTTCTCAGCCTCGCGGATATGGAGCCTGCGGAGGTTAAAGCCGTCATCGGTGAGGAACTGCAGTTTCTTCTCCGCCATGTCTAAGGAGAGAAACGCCGTCTGCGTATCTCTGAGGGCAATCTCCACCTCGCTCATCTGCAGCACATGGCTCGGACGCGTGGGGCAGACGCGCAGCGACACGCCGCCGTCAACTATATACTTGCCCAAGCCGAACGCCAGCGAGGCTGTGCCGTCTTCCGGGCGCTCGTCGCCGATAGGATAGTAGTTGATGCTGCGCGCCACGCCGCTGATAACGGGGTAGAAGCGGTCGCCGTGGCGTTCGCCCACCACCACTTGCAATATTACCGCCATCTTCTCTTGGTCTATCACATTGCTCGTGGCGGTCATGTAGTCCTTGCTCGCCTTGAAGTAGACCGAGGCGTACACCGACTTGATAGCCGATGCTAACATGTTGAGTCGCTCGTCCACATTCTCGAGCGAGGGAATCATATATGTCGAGTAAACGCCTGCAAAAGGCTGGTAGTGCGCATCCTCAAGCAGAGAAGACGAGCGCACCGCAATGGGGTCTTTCACCACATTGAGGAACACGCGCAGGTCATTGAGCAGACCGTCGGTCAGACTGCCCTCCACAAAGCGGTCGAGCAGCTGCTGGTCGGAGTAATCGTCGCTCAGCGCTGTGTGATAGAGGTTGTTGCGATCCATAAAGTCGTCAAACACATCGGTACAGAGCACCACCGTCTTCGGTATCATCACCGGAGCCAACTCATTGATGTCCGTATGCTTCTGCATAATGTGGTCGAGAAACGCAAGGCCGCGCCCTTTGCCTCCGAGCGAGCCCTCGCCGATTCGTGCGAAGTTGCTGTACTGGTCAAAGCGCTCCTTCTGGAACACAGCCACCACGCCCTTGTTCTTCATCTTGCGGTAAGCCACTATAGCGTCGAAGATCAGCTTGCGATGCTCGTCGATGTCCTGCACCGACTGCAGCGACATTCCCTTCACGAAGTCGCTCAGTCCGAACAGCGCCCTCGAACTGAGCCAGCGGCTCACATTGTTGCGCTTGATGTGCCAGAGGAAAGAATCCGTAGGCACGGTCATAATGTGATTCTGCAGGTCTCTGAGACTGCGCACGCGCAGCACCTCCTCATGAGTGTCGGGATTGCGGAAGATGAAGTCGCCGAAGCCTAAATACATACGCAGCACATCGCGCAAGTCCTGCTCCATCTTCTTAGAGTTCTTGTCAATGAAGTGATAGCCCTTAGCCCACGCCTTATCGCGGTTCTCCGCCTCCGAACTCTCCATGATGAGCGGTATATACGGGTCGCGCTCGCGTATGGCGTCGAATAACTTGAAGCCGGCCTCGTTATCCTTTTCGTCCTCCTTGGGGTTGGCTCCCTCAATGAAGTGGAGCGGAAAGCGGCAGTCGCTGATGATGCCCAGCGCATTGTCGGGGAAGCGCGTATAGATGTCCCACGCCTCCTCATAGTTGCGCGCCAGCACTATTTTGGGGCGGCCGCGCATTCGTAGCTTCTCAAGCGAGGTGTTAAGCGCCTCGGTCGCGAACTCAAGGCTCTGGTGCAGCACAAATTTGTAGAGCGAGGGTAGGATAGAGGAGTAGAAGCGTATGTTATCCTCCACCAGCATAATCATCTGCACTCCGGCACTGATGTCATGCTCGAGGTTCATACGGTCTTCTATGAGCTTGATGATAGTAATCAGCAGGTCAGTGTTGCCCAACCAGCAGAACACATACTCAAAGATGCCGAGGTCGATGTCCTGCATACGCGCGGTGATGCCATGGCTGAACGGCGTGAGCACCACCATCGGAATATCTTTGTAGCGCGTCTTGATGCTGCGCGCCATGTCAAACACATCGTTATCCTCCCCTGCCTTCCTTGCCGGCAGGTCGCTTACCGCGCCTGTCGCATTCATGTTGGAGTTGCCGCGCGCCACATGGCGGGACGGCAGGTCGCTTATTGCGCCTGCCGCATTCATATTGGAGTTGCCGCGCGCCGTATGGCGCGACGGCATGCATATCACGAGGTTTATCCCGCCCTTGCTCAACTGCTCTTCGGCCTCCTGCTCAGTGCTTACCTGCACGAAGCGGGGCGGAAAACTCAGTCCCAAGCGCGCATACTCCTGAAAGATTTTCTCATCCACACGCCCGTCGTCCTCCAGCATAAACGCGTCGTAAGGATTAGCCACGAGCAGCACATTGAAGATTCTGCGCTGCATCAGTTCCGTAAATGAAGTATTCTTAAGTTGCATAGTACAGAAAGTAATAGTCCTACCAGACCACTAAAACACACACCGCTTAGTGCTGCAAAGATACGATTTTTTTGCAAAATACCACCCAACTCCCCACACAGTCCACCTTTCGGTGCAGAACACGTCTATTACCTTTCCGCAATGACGCAGGTATCGCAAGCTGTTGTCGTGTACGTCGCTCGTAGAGCGGTGCACGATTAAAATAACTATGAGATCGCAGCGTCAAAAGGCCTCCGGACCCACAGAAATGTCGTGCGCGTCTGATTTTTGGGCCTCGGCGTTTGTTTTTTCATCGTGAAACTTTAAAAATTCATATATGAATTTTTAAAAAACCTTATAAGAATTTCCGGGAATTTATATAAGAATTTTTGAAAATTCTT
>JAFLUU010000105.1 GCA_022508585.1 Prevotellaceae bacterium
CAAGAAAGTTCGAAAAAGTGTAGTGCAACGACACAAATCGGAACTATTTTGTGTAGGCAATGAGAATAGAAAGAGAAATTATCAGTGCTTTGCAGAAGTGGAAAGAGGCTTCTGACCGAAAGCCAATCTTACTAAAAGGCGCTCGCCAGATTGGTAAGACATGGGTGATGGAAACTTTTGGTAAAGAGAACTTTGATTATTGCGTTAAGTTTGACTTTGACCGACAGCCCGAGCTGAAATCGGTATTTCATGCGACCAAATCGCCCGACCGACTGATTAAAGAGTTGGCCTTATACTGCGAACAGCCAATTGTGGCAGGTAAGACATTGATGATATTCGACGAAATACAAGAGTGCGAAGAGGCATTAAACAGCTTGAAGTATTTTTGCGAAGATGCTCCGCAGTATCACATAATTGCGGCCGGTTCGTTGCTCGGTGTTGCGGTGAAAAAGCGTAAGATGACAGTCCCTGTAGGAAAGGTAAAGGTGATAAAGATGTTTCCTATCACTTTTAAGGAATTTCTTCGCGCCAGCGACTTGAAGACTTTCGAGTATGTTAATCAATTAGAGGCTGTCTCTCATCTGCCCGAGATTGTGCTGAACAAACTATGCTCTGAATATCGTCGCTATCAAGTGTCGGGAGGTATGCCTGAGGCTGTTGTGGCACTGTTAGGAGACAAGGGAATTGGAGAAGTAGAACTTATCCTTCAAGACATACTTGACCTTTACGAGCTTGATTTCGCAAAATATGCTGAACCTCGCGAAATACCACGCATTCATGCCATTTGGCATTCGCTACCAACACAATTGTCAAAGGAAAATCGCAAGTTTATTTATCGTGTACTAAGAAATGGTGCACGCAGCAAGGATTACGAGGACGCCTTGATGTGGTTGGAAGATGCAGGTATGGTACATCGTGTGTACAACATCAGTAAACCAGGAATGCCACTGTCGGCTTATCAAGAGACTGACGCGTTTAAATTATATGCTTGCGACTGTGGGTTGCTTCGGCGCTTGGCTCGATTGCCTGCGACAATTATTACTGCCCCTATTGCCAACTATACAGAATTTAAGGGCGCGATGGCAGAAAATGCAGTGATGCAATCAATAGTGCCAATAATGGATTGCCAAATGCCATGCTACTGGACGTCTGCAGGCAAGGCCGAAGTGGAATTTGTTGTCCAATGGAACGACAAAATTATCCCGATTGAGGTCAAGGCGGAAGGTAATATTAGCGGCAATAGCCTTACGGAATATAACAAGAAGTATAATCCAGAATGGCGCATACGCTTTTCAATGCTCAATATGCAGTATAACAACGGTCTGCTTAGCTGTCCATCGCCTCTTGCGGGCTGGCTTGACCATATTCTCGGCTTACTGCATAAATAGATAGACATTCACATCAAAGAACAGCCGCCTCATTGCAAAGTAGATAGCAATGGGGCGGCTGAACTTATGTGTCGGTTGCAGAACGTGCAGTTTACTCGTAACGGATAGCTTCGATAGGATTCATAGAGGCTGCTTTGCTAGCAGGGAAAAAGCCGAACAGGATACCGATAACGGTGCAAACGGCAAAACTGAGGAAGATGCTCCACATGGGTATGCTGACCGGCAAATCGAAGTTGGCACACAGCAACGTGCCGAGCCAACCGACAATGATGCCGAGCACGCCGCCCGTGATACTAATCATAATACTCTCGATGAGGAATTGATTGCTGATGTCGATACCGCGCGCACCTACAGACATGCGGAGTCCTATTTCCTTGGTGCGCTCAGTTACAGAGACAAGCATGATATTCATAATGCCGATGCCGGCCACAATGAGCGAGAAAGCGGCAGCCACGACGAGAATAATGGTAATGGAGTCCATGGTGCTTGACATCGTTTCCATCATCTCCTGCTGCGAGCGGATTGTGAAGTCATTGTCTTCACCGTCCTTGATTTTATGGTTCTGGCGCAGGGTTTCGGTCAACTCTTCTATAGCCTCGTCTGTCAGCTCCTCGGTAATTGCCGAACAGTTGATGGAACCGAAATAGGTCTGGGCGAGTATTCGCTTCATCACCGTGGTATAAGGTGCGATGATGAGGTTATCCTGATCCATGCCCCAAGAGTTATATCCCTTGGATTTGAGTACGCCGATAATACGAAATGGTATTGACTTGAAGCGAATGGTTTTGCCCACAGGGTCGCCGCCATTAGGAAAAAGTTCGTCGACAATCGTCTTGCCCACCACGCAGACCTTAGAGGCTTTGCGAATGTCCTCTTCCGTGAAGACATCTCCTTGCTCCACAATCCATTGCTTGATCTTAAAGTACTCGACACTCTCGCCGTAGAGGGAGGTTGTTGTGTTGTTGGCACCGTAGATAGCTTGTCCGCCGGCACTGACCTCCGGGCTGACATAGGTTACGAATTTTCTGTTGCGGACAATGCTCTCGTAGTCATCCTGCTTCAGCGTCTGCATAGCGGAGGGATCTTGGCGCACGCCGCCACGCATATCGGCACCGGGGCGTATCATGATGACATTGGTGCCCATCTGCTGGATATTCTGGCGCACACTTTCCTTGGAGCCCTGTCCTATTGCCATCATGATGATGACGGCAGCCACGCCGATGATGATACCGAGCATGGAGAGGAAGGAGCGGAACTTATTGCTGGCTATTGCCTTAATTGCGACCTTGAATAGATTAAGGTAATTCATTTATCTTGTTTGGAAGTAAGGGAAAACTGAACCGTAGACAGACAAAGTATCAGTCGTCTTGATTGACAGGCAACGCAGCGAGAGCCTCAGCTGCGGAGCGGATATTAGTATTAACGGTGTCCTCGCGTATCTTGCCGTCGCGCAACATGATATTACGGCTGGAGTACTGCGCAATTTCCGGGTTGTGAGTAACGAAGATAATGGTGCGCCCCTCGCTATAAAGCCGCTGGAAAAGCACTAACATTTCAAATGAAGTACGCGTATCGAGATTGCCCGTAGCTTCGTCGGCGAGGATTATCGTAGGATCGTTGACCAGCGCACGCGCAATGGCCACGCGTTGCATCTGTCCGCCGCTCATCTGATTGCTCTTGTGATAGAGCCTATCACCAAGGCCGACAGCTTGCAGTGCCGCAATGGCGGCTTGTTTGCGCTTGGCGGCGGAGTATTTACGATTGTACATCAGCGGCAGTTCCACATTCTCCACCGCGGTGGTCTTGGGCAACAGGTTATAGTTCTGGAAGACGAAGCCGATCTTGCGGTTGCGCAGTATTGCACGCTCGTTCTTCTTCATCTTGCGCACCGGTATGCCGTCCAAATAATACTCGCCGCTGGTTGGAGTATCGAGGCAACCGAGTTGATTAAGGAGCGTACTCTTTCCGGAGCCGGAGGTGCCCATAATAGTCACGAACTCGCCCTCGTAAATCTTGAAACTGATGCCTCGAAGAGCGTGAACGACCTCATCGCCAACCTTGAAGTCGCGCTTGACTTGGTCGAGCTCGATTACAACTTTCTTCTCGTCCATCTCAGCCTACTACTTGTTGTTACTTTGAGTCTTCTTGTCGTTATTACGGTTTCTGGGCTTAGGCATGAAAGGATTGCTGTTAGCTTGTTGCGCCTGCTCCTCGACAGGCAGAATAAACTCGCTAACAATTTCCTGCCCGGCCTTAAGACCGGAGACGATCTCTGTGAGGTTACCATTAGTAAGACCGACAGTTACAGGCATCGCCTTGAAGACAAGTCCGTTCTTGACCCAGACCTTATCCTTAGCATCGGGAGCATCTTCGATACTCTCGCCGTCAGTGAGCAGCGCCTCGTTAGGAGTGAAGCGCAACGCCTTACTCGGCACTGCAATCACGCCTTTTTTCTCGCTGGTGTAGATCGTAACATTGGCGGTAAGGCCGGGCTTGAGCTTGAGATCCTGATTAGGCGCAGAGATAACAACCTCATAGGTTACGACATTGCTCTCAGTCGTGGCCTGCTGGCGCACTTGCGTAACTAACCCCTCAAAAACATCGTCGGGATAAGCATCAACCGTAAACTCAACGCGCTGACTAACCTGCACATTGCCTATATCGGCCTCGTCCACGTCGGCAATCACACGCATATCGGTAAGGTCTTTGGCAATCTTGAACAAAGTAGGCGTGCTGAAGCTCGAAGCCACAGTCTGTCCTTCTTCCACCTCCTTGCTCAGCACAATTCCGTCGATAGGCGAGGTAATCGTCGCGTAACCGAGATTAGTAGTGGCCTTCTTCACGTTCTCGCCCTGCGTAACGACAGCCTGACGCTGCTGGCTGACGCTCTGAGTTGCCTGCACATAGCTCTTATAAGCCTGCTCATAGGCATCGGCGCTGATAAGTCCCTTGTCATACAGCGTCTTCTGGCGCTGATAGTTATCCTTCTGATAAGCCAGCTCGGATTCAAGACTCGCAAGGCTCGCCTTGGCGGAAGCAAGATTGGCCTTAGCGGAATTAAGCTCGCTGGTAAGGTTCGATTTGTCGAGCTCGGCAATCACTTGACCAGCCTTGACGACACTATTGTAATCCACATAGAGTTTGCTCACAATACCGCTGACCTGAGTACCCACATCCACGGAAGTAACCGGCTCAATAGTACCCGTAGCAGTGATAGTCGTGGAAATATCGGCCACCTCGGCCTTAGTCATCACATACTCCACCTTAGGAATGCCGCTCTTGCCACCGAAAATGAGGAATAGCACGACAATAACGACAACCGCACCGACAGAAATAAAAACGATGTTCTTTTTCTTCAAGTTCATATTATTCTTATATTTGTTCTGTTTTTATTATAAGGTTATCTCTTCGCCGCTATACAGGCGGAGCATCTGCATATTATATATGGTAAGGTACTTACTCTGCAGCACATCTTGGCGTGCAGTGAGCAGCGAGCTACGCGCATTGAAAGTCTCCACTATATTAAGCGCGCCCACATGAGCTTTCTCGTAGATAGCGTTATAATTCTCCTGATTATACTGCACTCTCGTGATACCGGAGGAAAATTTCTGCTGGTTGTTTACCGCTTGCAGGCGATAGTTGGCCACAGTATAATAAAGGTCGCCCGTTAAGTCATCAAGGTCAAGCTTAGCAATCGTGCGACCGATGTCAGCCTTCTGCACAGCAGCCTTAGTGCGCCGCTTGTCCATAATAGGCACACTCACGCTCAAGCCCACCGAGGCATCAAACGAGCGTTTCATCTGCTCAAAGTAATCATTATGGTTACCACTGGAGTGATTGCTGCCCATGCCGGCAGTAAGCCCCACTGTGGGCAAATAGCCCGCCTTGGCAAGCGTATAATTCAGCTCCGACTGGCGAATACTAAGCTCCGACTCCCTCACTTCGGGCCTCGTGGCAAGCGCTTTAGCATACACCGACTCCGTAGAGGGCACAACAGCAAGCGCCTGCTCATCGCTGACATCAACAGTCGCGACCTCAAAAGGAATCTCACCGGGCAAACTGATCAAATCTTTCAGCTGCAGTTTATATTGCTCGAGCAACGTCTCCGTACTAACGATGTCATATTGTCCATTAGCCACTTGTGCCTGCAGTTCAAGCAACTCATAACGAGCAATCTGCCCCAACTCGTACAGCGCCTCGCCACGACTATAAAGAGTCTTGTCCTGCTCCAACAGTTCGCGGTTCACCTTAAGCGCTTCCTGCGTGTAGAGGATCTGTACATATAGCTGCGTGGCCTGTTCCTTAATCCTGTTGAGATAAATCTCGCTCTGCATGTCGCCCTTCTCCGCAGCCAGCTTAGCCAAGCGGATATTGTTAGCCGTTTGGTTGCCATTCCACACAGTCCAGTTCGCATTCACGCCATAACTGCCGTTATATGTAACCTTATCCACGCTCATACCGGCCTGCTCCTTCAGAAACGGCGAGTAATTAAGCGAGTGGCTCGTGCTCGCCGACACCGCAGGCAACCATTCACCCTTCTGCTGCATCACATCCACATGCAACTGGTTAGCCTGCGCCTTAAGCAAAGCAACATCGATGCCCTCCTGTTCGGCATAATCCAAACAATCCTTCAAAGTCCACACCTTATGAGCAGAAATCTCCACAGCTCCTTTATCTTCAAGCGCAGAAGGAGAC
The DNA here is from genome assembly GCA_022508585.1 of Prevotellaceae bacterium. Taxonomy (GTDB): domain Bacteria; phylum Bacteroidota; class Bacteroidia; order Bacteroidales; family Bacteroidaceae; genus UBA6382. Next base: position 6,084 of record JAFLUU010000105.1, read on the forward strand.
AAAGCCTCCGTAGCACTCGCGCTATCTTGCGCCCCAACGGAAACAGACGCGCACAACGTTGCAGCAAAAGCCACCACCGCGCCCTTCATTCTGCTTCTAAAAATATCATTTATAATCATAAGTAAATTTTTTGTTCCGAATTTTAGACGCAAAGTTACACCTTTCGTTTAACACCCCTACCTTAAAATCACAAAACTCTACAACCTTATAAGATTTTTTAACTTTATTTTCAGCAATATTTAGCACCGCTCACCAATAATCCTCCCCGAACCACCTATTCATCTTGCAGTCTTAACTTTTCCCTACACCATATTTATATATACGCACAAACAAGTGAGCGAGAAGCCCACACACAGAACCTCTCGCCCACCCCACTCTTTCGCTATCGCCTCAATCGCTTACTGTTACATCATACAGTGATTTCCGACCGCGCACTACTTTACCACAACCTTCTTGCCGTTGATAATATACACTCCCCTCTTGTTCTGCCAATCCTCAACTCTGTTGCCATTGAGGTCGTAAACGACAGCATTAGCGCCAAAACCAAGAGAGATGTCAGCAATTCCAGTAAAATCATCAACGCCAGAATAATTATCTCCATTACTATAATAAGGTGTCCAGCCTTTTTCTTTCATTGCAGCCACCTGGCTTTTGGTACAAACGTTAGCATCGGTATCATAACTGCTACGAAAATAAATTTTACCATTTTTATTAGGTAAAGAACCTATAAATACGTCCGCATTTGCTGCACGCAACATATTTGTGTGGCAAATAATATTATTCAAAGCTGTACAACCAGACACATTCAAAGTCGTTAAATTATTCCAATGGCAATCCAAATTAGTCAATATGGTGCAACCAGAAACGTCCAATGACGTCAATTCGTTATAAGCACAATCTAAGTTAGTCAATGCTGTACAGCCAGACACATTTAATGTCGTAAGATCATTTTCACTGCAATCGAAAGTTGTCAACGCCGTACAGGTAGACACATTTAGTGTAGTTAATTTATTCATTGTACACACCAAAGACGTCAATGCTGTACAACCAGACACATTTAATGTTTCCAGATTACCACCTATGCAGCTTAGTGTTGTTAATGCCGTACAACCAGACACGTCTAATGATTGCATGTGGCGACAATCCCATAAATTCAGTTCCTTCAATGACGTGAAAAATTTTATACCCTCTAAACTTTCGGGATCACCCCAAAAAGACATGGAAGTAATAGTTGCCATTTCTGCATCGGTAATAACACCATCATAGCCATATTCTTGCCCAAGTAGATATTTGCGGAAATTAGCATCAGGAAAATTCGCCTCATTGATAACAACATCGGCAAACGCATTAGTCGACACAAACAGAGCGAAACAAAGCCCTGCGAACAAAGAACTAATAAATCTTTTTATCATAATTTAAGTTATTAAAAAGTTTAATAATCAGCTTTTAGACGTCGCTTATCATCGGAGGATAGGCAAAGATAGAGCACAAAAAAACATAGACGACCTCTCATCTATGTCTTACAGGCCCTACCATAAGCCTACTACCCCAGATAAGTTACGCCTATGCTTAAACGCACAGACGCTTGCAGCTTATACTTTCGGGGTAGAGTCTTTATAAAACTTGGTAGGTTCGTAAGACAATCCGAATAACAGCAAACGCGTGTTAGTATTTTTCCGTAAAGGGTTGTTCATCTCCGCCTTGAGACTACTTAACTCACAGGCAAAAGTACAAAATCCCGCCGACACGGCACACATTCCGTACCAAAAATTTTCAAAACGTCTCTATTTCCCTCTTTCGCCTCGTCAATATTCCACTATACCCCCTCCTCTGCGCACCTTACCCTCTCCTCCGCGCACCTATCCTCGTTGAAATTCATAGAAAAGGCCTCCGCGCGCGATTTTTGAGCCTC
>JAFLUU010000106.1 GCA_022508585.1 Prevotellaceae bacterium
GTTTTTTAGAAATTCTTATATGAATTTTTAAAGTTTCACGATGAAAAAACAAACACCGAGGCCCAAAAATCGCGCGCGGAGGCCTTTTGTGCAAGTCCGCACGATAATAAAAACAACTTCAACGCGATTTTGTTATACTCTCGACGCAATTAGACTCTTTCTCAACGTGATTAGATGTACTCCCGAGTGTGTTTGTGACGACAAGCACGCATGTAAATATCAATCAAGCGCAACTAAATATAAGTAAAAGATAAAACGTTGGGGAGGTAGAGATTTTTTTCTTACCTTTGTGGCACAATTTACACAACGGCATATATGAAAAAGCTCTTACAACACGCTCTCATGCCTCTCTTACTATGGATTGCATCTACTACTCTGGCGGCGCAAGTCCTTTCTGACTCTATCGACAAAGGGAATGACTCTCTCTATAGTTTGCTCAGTAGTCAGATAGAGGAACTCAGCGGCAGGCTTCAAGACATGAACATGCAAAACATCATGCTTCAAGAAGAACTGCAACGCACTGGGCGCAAAGTGCTGATAGACTCTATCTCTCGTGCCAATCGTATGCGACTAATTGATTCGCTTCGCACAATAACACCTGGCGCTCCCCTCGTGGTGGACAATGATACGCTGCTTTATCTATATGCTCGTTGCGGTGGCAGCACTCCGGAAATGAGGGTAAAGAGCGCAGAAGAGAGAATTACTCACTTGGGGCATCGTCTGACATTGCAGGCCGACACTTGCTATATATTTGAGGGCGATTTCTCAAACGACATTATGGCTGCCGGTGAGGTTATACTTAGCATTACGGACATCGACGGGCTTTGGGCTGACAAGTCGCGCGCTGAGCTTGCTGCCGACTACAAAGACGTAATACAGGCGAAGGTTGAGAAAATTCACGATGAGTACGGACTGCATCGCAAGCTCTGGGGGCTGCTACTGGCTGCCGTTATTATCGTTACACAAGTCATACTTATCAAATTCACTAACCGCTTCTTCCGCCGTTGGAAGAGGAAGGTTATGGTGCGTGTGATGCATCGTTTATCTCCCTTGGTATTAAAGGACTATGAGTTTCTCAACACGCACACGCAGGGGCTAATTATCTTGACGCTATACAAGATACTGCGCTACATACTCATTCTGCTTCAGTTGTTTATCTCCATTCCCTTGCTGTTTTCCATCTTCCCGGAGACTAAGATGGTAACGTTTACCATTCTTGGGTATATCTGGGATCCATTTAAGGACATCTTGTACGCTATCTTCGGTTATATCCCTAAGTTGTGCCAGATTATAGTTATCTGGTTATGTTTCCACTACTTACTGCGCCTTATACGCTACTTTGCCAAAGAGATAGAGACGGAACATCTAAAGATAAATGGTTTTTATCCCGACTGGGCAAAACCTTCTTACTATATACTGCGTGTCCTCCTCTCTTCGCTGATGATTGTGATGATTTGGCCTCTGTTGCCTAATAGCGATTCACAGATCTTTCAGGGTGTCTCGGTTTTCATCGGCATTATAGTGTCGCTTGGCTCTACGTCTATCGTTGGCAACCTCATGGCAGGATTAGTGATGACATATATGCGTCCGTTCCGCATAGGCGATTATATCAAAGTAAACGACACTGTGGGCGAGGTTATAGAGAAGACTGTGCTTGTTACCCGCATACGCACTCGCAAGAACGAGGTCATCACTATCCAGAACTCCAATCTGCTGGGGTCGCAGACAAGCAATTTCACTGTGGCGGCTAATAACTATGGCATCATTGTTCACACCAAAGTAACCATCGGTTATGATGAGCCTTGGCAGAAGATAAAGGACATCATGGAGAGTGCTGCTCTTAACACTCCTGGCATTCTGCATAAGCCTCACCCGTTCATGATGATTACATCTTTAGATGACTTCTATGTAGAGTATGAGATCAATGCTTACACCAATGATGCAGTGAAACTCCCCACTATTTACTCCGAGCTTCACGCTAATTTGCTCAAGCGTTTCTTTGAGGAAAGTGTTGAGATTATGTCGCCACACATCTATGCTCGTCGCGATGGTATAAGCCTACAAATGCCCGAAGAATATCAGCAATAAGGAGTTTCTTTTTTGCCATATTTTCACATTACGCTTAACAATTTTGTAGAGGTATAATTTACTTTATTCCTTTACGCAAGCAGGCACACAGACGGCAGTTATGGCATTGGAGACAATAGAGGGTCTGATGCACGAAACACAGCCATATTCTCTTATGAACATCGCGCATTTATGCTTCCCTTGGCATTTTATCGCTGCTCTTTTGGCGTAAATTGGAACCTTTTGCTTATCTTTGCATAAATTGAAAAAGATATTATTGTCCAAATGAGCAAAAAAATCCTCTTTATTTCACAGGAGATAGCGCCCTTTGTTCCCGAAACTCCCATGTCTGTTTTAGGCAAGGAAATTCCGCAGACCATTTTTGAGTTCGGCTATGAAACTCGCGCCTTCCACCCCAAGTGGGGCAACATCAACGAGCGTCGTAACCAGCTACACGAGGTGCAACGTCTATCTGGAATGAACACAATTATCGACGACACTGACCATCCGCTCATAATAAAGGTGGCAACACTACCCTCCACCAAGATGCAAGTATATTTCATAGACAACGAAGACTATTTTCTAAAACGCTTGGCTGCCTGCGACCGTGAGGGTGTGGAATATAACGACAACTATGAGCGCGCCGTGTTCTTCGGTCGTAGCACATTGGAGATTACAAAAAAGTTGCGTTGGCATCCAAGCTATGTGCTATGCCAAGGTTGGATCTCCGCAGTAGCTCCATTCCTTATAAAAACAGTTTATAAAGACGAGCCAGCATTCTGTGAGGCTAAGGTAGTAACAGCGATCAACAAGCTCGACATAACCAAGCCCATACCCGAGCGTTTTCCGCATTTCCTCGCGTTTCGAAATGTAGATGTCGACGAGATTGAAAGTTACAAGATGGAGTTTAAGAATCCTCGCGACATTATGAAACTGGCACTCCGTTTCTCTGATGCCGCTGCAATAATCGAAGAAGATGTCGACCTTGAATTGGTAAGCTATGCTAAACAACTTGGTTTGCCTATCATCAAAATCGAACCAGGCAACGGGCGTAAAGAACAAACGGTAAAACTAACACAATTACTCGAGTCTTTATAATCTCGCAACTATTTCGCAAAGACAAATTGCGCCATGAACTCGATATTACACAAATTGTTTATATCAACTTTAATTGTATTGATTACCAGCATCGCTTTGACTTCTTGCGACGATGAAACCGGTTCTCTTGGCATCAATACCATGCCTTCTACTGACCAGAGTCGCACGTCGCAAGCCGTCTACAGCGTACTAACTCGTTCCGTGGCAGCAGATTCGCTCGCTGCTTTCACTTCAGATTGCTACTTAGGGCGAGTTACTGACCCAGAAACAAATTCTACTACCACTGCCAATTTCATTGCGCAGTTTGCTACGTTGGAAAATGACGATCTCCCTCCTCTTTACACTATGCACAAAGAAGACGGACTCGTAGTAGCCGATTCTGTCGTACTTAACCTCTATATAAAATCCTACTACGGCGATTCTGTTAACTCCATGAAACTTGGAGTTTACGAGCTTGACTCGGCAAATGTCCTGCCCGAGGGAGAAAATCTCTATACCAATGTAAATCCGGAAGACTATGTAAGTACAAAAGTCGATGCGATAAGGAAAGAGACTTCTTTCGCGGTTGCAGATTTCGATATCGACGACACGATACGTTATGCGTCGAATTATTCCAAGAATATCCGAATTGTTTTACCCGCCGACTATGGCAGTAAAATCTTGCGTCTTTATTACGAGCACCCAGAGTATTTCAAAAACTCCTATTCGCTCATTCATCATGTAATGCCGGGCTTTTACTTCAAGATACTCGGCGGCAATGGAACAATGGTCAACATTGACATAAGCACGCTCACGATTTTCTTCCGCTACACCAGCAATGACACAACGGCTGTCGGCATTAAACGAGTAGCCGCCACAAGCGAAGTAATCCAATGCAACTACTTTGAGAACCGCAACTTGCAACCGTTACTCGAAGCCGAAGAATATACTTTCGTCAAGTCGCCGGTGGCTATCTTCACCGAAATTGAACTACCGGTGGACTCCATTTACCTAAACCACACAAACGACTCGATAAACAGCGCAAAACTTGTAATGCAGCGGTACAATAACGAGGAAAACTCGGGCTACGCCCTGCCAATGCCCTCAAAGCTGCTAATGGTGCGCAAAACAGAACTGCATAAGTTCTTCGAACAACGTCAAGTGCCCGACAACAAGACGTCATTCATCAGCGACTTTTCCACAACCTACAACTCCTATACCTTTTCCAATATTGCCAACCTCATTAGCTATCTGCACAAGAACCGCGACGCTGATGATCCAGATTGGAACAAAGTCATTCTTTTACCGGTTACCACCAACTCCAATAGTTTTGGTAGCGTCATAGCGGTTAATAACGATCTCTCGTTAGCTTCCGTCAAGCTCGTGGGAGGTCCGAGCAATCCTATATCTATTTCCGTTGTTTACAGCAGTTTTAATCAGCAGTAGGCAGCGAGAATTAGCGTGCGGAAACCGAGAAATAAGCAATAGAAAAATAAAAATAAGGATAACCATAAGAGACTCCGGCATAAACAGTCGGAGTCTCTTATGGTTTTTATACAGCCAAGCTTAGTCGCAAGAAATTGCCGCCTTAATGAAATCGACAAAGAGGGGATGCGGGTGCAAAACAGTGCTCGCATATTCCGGGTGGAACTGCGTGCCGATATACCAGCGCAGCTCCGGTATTTCCACAATCTCCACAAGGTCGGTGTCGGGATTGGTGCCGACGCATTTCATGCCGGCGGTTTCGTATTTGTCCTTGAAACGGCTGTTAAACTCGTAGCGGTGGCGATGACGCTCGGCGATATGCGCTTTACCATAGATGGCGCGCACACGACTGCCCTCATGCAGGTCGCATTCATAGGCGCCGAGGCGCATAGTGCCGCCCATATTCGTTATTTGCTTCTGCTCCTCCATTATATCCACCACATTATGCTTCGTTTTGGGGTTCATCTCGGCAGAATGCGCGTCGGCAAAGCCTAAAACATTGCGCGCAAACTCGATAACCATCATCTGCATTCCCAGACAAATGCCGAAAGCAGGCAGATTATGTGTGCGAGCGCATGAAGCCGCGATAATCTTGCCCTCGGTGCCGCGCTCGCCGAAACCCGGGCAGATAACGATGCCCGAAAGCCCCTTGAGCTGTTCGGCAATATTTTTCTCGTCAATCGTTTCACTGTTCACAAAATGAAGAGTTGCCTTGCGACCATTGTAAACAGCCGCCAGCAGCAAACTTTCGCGGATACTCTTATAAGCATCTTGCAGGTCATATTTTCCTACAAGCCCGATGTGCACTTCCTTATCCGCCTCCTTTTGCAGTTGCAGGAAGCGATACCATTGATCGAGGTCGGGAGCGGGAGCAATGTCCACGCCGAGCTTACGAAGGATAGAGAGGTCGAGTTCCTGCTTGTACATATTTATCGGTACATCATAGATGCTGGGCAAATCCTCGCTCTGCACCACGCAATCCGCGTCGACATTACAGAAAGAGGCGACCTTATTCAATACAGAGCGCTCAAGGTGATGCTCTGTGCGCAGAATTAAGATGTCGGGCTGGATGCCGACGCTCTGCAGCTCCTTGACAGAGTGCTGAGTGGGCTTGGTCTTAAACTCACCGGCGGCATTGAGATACGGCACATAGGTCAGATGAATGTTCACCGCGTCGCGTCCCATCTCCCAGCGCATCTGACGGATAGCCTCCATGAACGGCGCACTCTCGATGTCGCCGATGGTGCCGCCAATCTCGGTAATTACGAAGTCATAGTGCTCCCCCTCGGCATTTGCCTTGATGCGGCGTTTGATTTCGTCGGTGATGTGCGGCACAACCTGTATCGTCTTGCCCAAATAATCGCCGCGGCGCTCCTTATCTATTACAGAGCGGTATATCCGCCCTGTCGTAACAGAGTTATTGCGCGTGGTGCGGATACCGGTGAAGCGCTCATAGTGGCCGAGGTCGAGGTCGGTCTCCATACCGTCCTGCGTAACATAGCATTCGCCGTGCTCATAGGGGTTAAGCGTACCCGGGTCGATGTTGATGTAGGGGTCGAACTTCTGAATAGTGATTTTGTAGCCCCTTGCCTGCAACAGTTTGCCAATGCTGGAGGATATAATGCCCTTGCCGAGCGACGAAACCACACCGCCGGTTACGAAGATATATTTTGTCTTTGCTCTCATAATATTTTGTAGTTTATAAGTTTTTAGAATTGTAGTAATCTATGTACGCTTGATTGACCAGCCGCACTCCACCCGCGGTGGGATAGTCGCCACTGAAGTACCAGTCGCCCAGATGGTCGGGGCAAGCCTTGTGTAAGCCCTCAAGCGACTGATAAACCAGCTCTATCGGGGTCGTTACGCCGTCGGGGCGGAGCAGTTCGACCATCTTCCGCGAAATCTCCTCGACAGTAAACGGCGCATACACCTCCTTGACATAGTTTTGCATCTCGGCGGCAGGCCTATCCTGCTGCGCCACGCACTTATCGTAGATCTCGCGCAGCAGAGCGGCGTTGCCATTGTCGAGATGCAAGGCCACGGCAGCACGGAACGCAATGAACTCGTCCATACGCGACATGTCGATGCCGTAATAGTCGGGAAAGCGAACCTGCGGGCAGGAGCTGACGATAACCATCTTCTTGGGCTGCAATCTATCGAGGATACGAATGATGCTTTCCCTCAGAGTCGTGCCACGAACAATGGAGTCGTCGATTATAACGAGGTTATCCTCGTGCTCATTAAGCGAGCCATAGGTAATATCGTAGACATGAGCCGCCAGATCGTTGCGCTCCTCACCCTCAGTGATAAAGGTGCGGAGCTTGATGTCCTTGATAGCCACCTTCTCGTTGCGAATATAGTTGTGCAGTATCTCGCGGATTTCCTCTTTGGTGAGGTCGCGGCGGCGAGTCAGCTCGTAGATACGGTCAACCTTAGCCTCGTTCAGCCGTTTGTTGAAGCCGTCGAGCATACCGTAGTAAGCCACCTCCGCAGTGTTGGGGATATAGCTGAAAACCGTGTGCTCGAGGTCGCCATCTACAGCCTCGCTGATGCGGTCGGTCAGCTGCTCGCCCAGAGCCTTGCGCTCGCGATAGATGTCGCGGTCGGAACCGCGCGAGAAATAGATGCGCTCGAACGAGCAGGCGTAGTTGCCGTGCCGTTCTATGATTTGCTCCGTGCGTACCTCGCCGCCCTTGCGCACAATCAGCGCCTCGCCTGCGCGCAACTCGTTGACACTCTCGGCACGCAGGTTGAACGCCGTCTGAATGACCGGCCTCTCGGACGCCAGCACCAGCACCTCGTCGTCTTTGTACCAGAAGGCAGGACGAATGCCCCACGGGTCGCGCATAGAGAACATCTCGCCGCTGCCGGTAATGCCGCAAAGCACATAACCGCCGTCAAACATCGGCGTAGAAGTGCGCAGCACGTTAGCCACATCGATATGTTCCTCTATATAGTCGGTGATGTCGCTCCCCGTCAGCCCGCGCTCTATCGCTATATTGTAGACGCGCTCACTCTCGCGGTCGAGGCGGTGGCCTATCAGCTCAAGCATTATGTAAGTGTCGCTGTAGATGCGCGGGTGCTGCCCGGTGCTAATTATTTGGGCGAACACCTCGTCAACATTGGTGAGGTTAAAGTTGCCGCAGAGGCACAGGTTGCGCGCTCGCCAGTTGTTGCGGCGCAGAAAGGGGTGAACGTATGCTATACCACTCTTGCCGGTGGTGGAATAGCGCAGATGACCCATATACAACTCGCCCTCCCAGCCG
>JAFLUU010000107.1 GCA_022508585.1 Prevotellaceae bacterium
GGTAAACATGCTAAAGACAAAAAAATACACACAATTATAAATTTATTCATGTTTTTGTGATTTAAGATGTTCATACAACCTATCATTGTGGCAACATCAACGACAAGCGTCAATCTTATCCACTTCTATTCCAAGAAAGGGGTAATAACGAGTGCAAAGATATATAAAATTTACGATGGATTACTAAAACTATGCGGGAAAAATGCACAATGCTCTTACAATTTATGTATGCCATTATTTGACATTTCTACTTCTTGTGTGAATTATGCGGTTTAGTGTGGCAATGGTGCAGGAAAATGCGTGAACGGTTGGCAATGGTGCGGCACTGTTATGTCTTGTCGCTGGCGCAGTCGGTAGTCTATAATCTACAATCTGTAGTCTGCAGGGGGCTTTTATCCCTTTCTTGGAATAGAAAGGGAGGCGCAAATGTCTGGTTCAGAAACGCGCGGTTAGCTTTGTGAATAGCGCTATTCTCCTGCGATTTGATGTAAATCCGGGTTGTAAGCTCTGAGTCGTGGCCAAGCCCCTTGCTGATTACCGACAGCGGCATGTGGAGTTCGTGCATGTCTATCATATAATTCTTTCATTATCAAATGTGCTTCAACAGGATTTAAAAGTTCTGGATAGACATAATATCGGCTGGCGGCAGGCCGCGGCGATAGAGGTCTGCCATAATGTCCATGCTGGGGGCGACATGGGCGAAGAACTGGCGGTAGCCGTCGCAGAGATAATTGATGCCGACTTCTCCATCTTCGGAGGTGGCAAAGCGATTCTTGGGACACTCGCCATTGCAGGCAAAGAGCCAGCGGCACTGCTTGCAGCGGTTGGGCAGCAATAGGCGCTTCTTGGCAGAGAAACGGGTTTGCTGCTCACCATACATCATATTGATGAGAGAGTCTGTCGCGATGTTGCCTAACCGATGCTCGGGGTAGACAAAATGGTCGCAGCTATAAATATCGCCATTTGCCTCGATGACACCGGCATGGCCACACTCGGCAGCAAGAGTGCAGAGGCCGGGCGTTACTCCCAACCAGTTGGCAAGGGTAACATCGAAGAGCTGCACAAAGATGTCGCCAACATCGCGTTTTATCCACTCGTCGAACAGGCTGCAGCAAAAGTCGCCCCATTCCTTTGGCTTGACTGCGCTCGGCAGCACATTCTGTCCGTCGCTCTCCACGATAGGGGTAAATTGCAGATATTTGCAGCCGATGCTCTTGAAGAAGTTATAGAACTCTAACGGCTGATGTACATTGCCTTGATGAATGGTAGCCATTGCGTTCCACTCCACGCCGTGGCTCTGCATCATTCCTATAGCTTCCACCACGCGCTGCCAAGAGGGTAGGCCACGGCGGTCGCGGCGGTAAGTGTCGTGCATTTGCTGTGTGCCGTCGATAGAGATGCCCACGAGCCACTGGTTGTCGTGCAGAAAACGGCACCATTCGGGCGTGAGCAGCAGGCCATTGGTCTGAATGCTGTTCTCCACGGTGAGACCATTGGCGTACTTTCGTTGTAACTCGATGGCCTTGCGATAGAAATCGAGGGGACGCAGCATCGGCTCGCCGCCATGCCATGTGAAGAGCACATGACCGGTGGTCTGCATGGCGATATACTGTTTGATGTACTCCTCCAGTGTCCGCTCGCTCATGAGGTGCTGCGGCAGGTGGCGGTAGTAATTCCCTTTCTCCAAATAATAACAATAATGGCAAGCCAGGTTGCACGCTGCACCCGCTGGCTTTGCCATTATATAACACTCTCTTTGGAAAGGAGTCATCAGTTTCCTTTCTCTATATCTTTGAAGTAACGATAGGTAGCGACCTTGAGTTCTGCGCAGGCTGCTTCGTCAGTTACAAGAATGCCGTGGCGATGATTTTGGAGACAAGAAATCGGCCACATCTGCGAGATAGCGCCTTCCACTACCTGCTGCAAGGCGCGAGCCTTGTTGTGACCATTGGCAAGAATCATTACTTCCTCTGCGCTCATCACGGTGGCGATACCTACGGTGAGGGCGAGTTTGGGCACCTTGTTTACATCGTTGTCGAAGAAACGGGAGTTTGCGATAATAGTGTCGGTGGTAAGTGTCTTGATGCGAGTACGCGACGAGAAACTGGAGCCCGGCTCATTGAAAGCGATGTGTCCGTCGGGACCGATGCCGCCAATGAAGAGGTGGATACCGCCAAATTTTGCTATCTCAGCCTCATACGCTGCGCACTCGGCCTCCAAATCTTCTGCCAAGCCATTGAGAATGTGGATATTCTCGGCGGGGCAGTCGATGTGGTTGAAGAGATTGTCGTGCATGAAGTAATGATAACTCTGGTCGTGAGTAGGAGCAAGGCCTACATACTCGTCCATATTAAATGTTACGACATTCTTAAAACTGACGCGCCCCTCCTCGTAAGCCTTGACGAGATTACGATACATACCTATTGGAGTGGAACCGGTGGGCAGACCAAGCACAAACGGCTTCTCCTTTGTGGGGTTAAAAGCGTTGATTTTCTCAACTACATGCTCGGCAGCCCATTTGCTCACCTGAGCATAATCGTCTTTGATAATGACTCTCATTGCGTGATTATTTATAAAGTTGTTTATTTCGTCTACAAAAATAAATATTATTTTGCAAATAATAGCAAAAAGAGGTGTTATTTCTGACGAATATATACGCGAATGGGGGTTCCGGTGAAGTCCCAGTTGGCACGAATCTTGTTTTCAAGGAATCGATAGTAAGGCTCTTTGATATACTGCGGCAAGTTGGCATAGAAGATGAAAGTCGGCACTTTTGTGTCGGGGACTTGCGAGCAATACTTTATTTTTATGAACTTGCCTTTAGTCGAGGGGGGCGGAAAGTTCTCGATGAGTGGCAGCAGCACCTCGTTGAGCTTGGAGGTGGAGATTTTCTTCTTCCTATTGATGTAAGCGTCTTTGGCACGCTCTAAGGCGCGGAAGATATGCTGCTGCGTAATGGCAGAACCGAAGACGATATTGAAGTCTGTCCACGGAGCCATGCGCTCACGGATTGCGGTTTCAAAAGATTTGATTGTGTTGTTGTTTTTTTCTTCCACAGTATCCCACTTATTGACGAAGACAACGAGGCTCTTCTCGTTGCGCTGGATAAGTTGGAAGATGTTCATGTCCTGAGCCTCTATGCCACGCTCGGCATCGATGAGCAGAATGCATACATCGCTGTTTTCTATGGCACGGATAGAGCGCATGACGGAGTAAAACTCGAGGTCTTCGCTGACTTTGTTCTTCCTGCGTATGCCGGCAGTGTCGACGAGGTAGAAATCGAAGCCGAATTTATTGTATCGAGTGTGGATAGAGTCGCGAGTGGTGCCGGCAATGTTCGTTACGATGTTGCGCTCTTCGCCTATAAGGGCGTTGGTAAGGCTACTCTTGCCCACATTGGGGCGACCGACAATGGCAAAGCGCGGCAACTCGTCGTCTGTGTCTGCCGACTTGTCGTTAGGAAATGTCTTGATGATAAGGTCAAGCAAATCGCCTGTGCCGCTGCCGGTAAGGGCGGAGATGCTCATCGGGTCGCCGAGGCCAAGGGCGTAAAACTCGGCGGCGTTGTATGTAAGCTCGTTGGAGTCCGTCTTATTTGAGACGACAATTACGGGTTTCTTGTTCTGCCGGCGCAGGATGTCGGCAACTTCGGTGTCGAGGTCGGTGATGCCGTTCATCACATCGACCACAAAAAGGATAACATCGGCCTCTTCTGTGGCAACCGTAACCTGCTTGCGGATTTCGTCCTCAAATATGTCGTCAGTCTTGACTACCCAGCCGCCAGTGTCGACAATAGAGAATGTCTTTCCGCACCACTCAACCTTACCATACTGGCGGTCGCGTGTAGTGCCGGCAATATCGCTCACAATGGCGTGTCGAGTTTGCGTCAGACGGTTGAATAGCGTGCTTTTGCCCACATTGGGGCGACCAACTATTGCTACTAAATTACTCATGTTATATGATGTTTTTGTCTTGCAGACTTGCGATGTAATCAGCAAGTTAGTTGTTATATCCGAAATGGGAGAGCTCTCGGGCAGAATTGCGCCAGCCTTTGTCTACACGGACGAAGATTCGTATAAAAACCTTCTTGTCAATGAATTTCTCAATGGACTTGCGTGCCTCGGTGCTGACCTTCTTTAATGCAACCCCGCTCTTGCCGATGATGATGCCTTTCTGGCTTTCGTGCTCCACATTGATTGTGGCTTGTATGCGCACGAGGTCTTGGCTTTCCTTGTACTCATTTACCACAACCTCCACGCAATAGGGTATTTCCTTGTCGTAATAAAGCAGAATCTTCTCGCGAATAATCTCGCTGACAAAGAAACGCATCGGTTTGTCGGTCAGCTGGTCTTTTTCAAAGTAGGGTGGGGAGTCGGGCAGCAATTGGCGGATGCGTCGCATCACGGTGTCAACATTGAAGCGTACCTTGGCAGATACAGGATAGATTTCGCCGTCGGGAATGAGCTGTTTCCATTTCTCTACAAGCGCAATCAGTGCTTTTTCATCGATAAGGTCTATCTTGTTGATAAGCACTAATTTCGGAACACTTAGTTTATTGACAGCTTCAATGAAGTCGGCGTTCTTCTCTTCACTCTCTACGGTGTCAGTTACATACAAAAGTATATCAACATCGTCAAGCGCGCTATCACTGAAGGCGCGCATGGATTCTTGCAGCTTATAACTCGGCTTTAGCACGCCCGGTGTGTCTGAAAAGACGATCTGACAATCCTCCTCGTTGACAATGCCCATAATGCGGTGGCGCGTGGTTTGCGATTTGAAGGTAGCAATGCTTATTCGCTCGCCCACGAAGATATTCATCAGCGTAGACTTGCCCACATTAGGGTTGCCAACGATATTTACAAAGCCGGACTTATGACTCATGCTCTTGTGAAGTTAAGTTTTATCTATCGAATAATGGCCATTGACCATTAGGCAAGTCCAAATTGCGGACTTAACAATGGTCAATGGTCATTGATATGCGAACGAAGTCGATTTACTTGCGTCTTTTAGCGTACCACTCTTCGCGACTGATAGCGCCCTCCTTGTAGAACTCGGCGGGAGTGTCGGCAAACTTGCTGCCGTCGTATCCCCACACCATATAGCTTGCGCCCCAAGAGAAGCCGGCACCGAAAGAAGTGAAGATAAGTTTGTCTCCCTTGCGGAGCTTGGACTCAAACTCCCAGAGGCAGAGTGGCAGGGTGCCGCCGGAGGTGTTTGCCATGTGGTCAATGTTGATCATCACATGCTCCTCGTCCACACCGATGCGGCGAGCCACCGCACTCTCGATGCGAATGTTTGCCTGGTGGGGAACAATCCATGCCACATTGTTTTTGTCAAGGCCATTGCGGTGAGCGATTGTCTCCACAGCGTTACTCATGTTGGTAACAGCGTGCTTAAACACCGTGCGACCCTCTTGGTAGACATAATGCAAGCGCTGATCCACTGTCTCGTGGCTCGGCATACGCGCAGAGCCGCCGGCAGCCATGTGCAGGTTGTCGTAGCCCTTGCCGTCAACGCGGAGATAGCTGTCAATAAGGCCGACTTCCTCCTCTGTAGCCTCCATCAGCACGCAGGCAGCGCCGTCGCCGAAGATAGGACATGTGTTGCGGTCCTGATAGTTGGTCATCGACGACATGTGGTCGCCACCGCAGACTATAATCCTCTTGCATCTGCCACTACAGATAAGGCCTGCGGCCTGTTCCATGGCATAGAGAAAACCTGCACAGGCAGCCTCCAAGTCATAACCGAAAGCATTCTTCAGACCGAGGTTGCCAATAACTAATGAAGCAGTGGAGGGGAAGTGATAGTCGGGCGTGCAGGTTGCAGCAATCACAGCATCGATAGAATCGGGCTCTGCGCCGGTCTTATCGAGCAGCTGTTTGGCTGCTTTGGTCATCATAAACGATGTACCTGCGCCCTCTTCGGGCTTTAGGATGTGGCGTGTTTTAACGCCGATGCGCTCCATTATCCATTCGTCGCTGGTATCGACAATAGTGGACATCTCCTCGTTGTCAAGGATATATGTGGGCACCCAACCGCCAACGCCAGTGATGACAGCATTGATCTTTCCCATTTAAGTCCGAATTGAGGTTAAACTATTCAGCTACTTCCATTTCAATAGCCACCTTGCCCCTGTACTGACCACAGGAGGGGCAAACGGTATGGTACACATACAGCTCGCCACAGTTGGGGCAAATTGCAAGAGTAGGTGCTACTGCCTTATCGTGAGTTCTTCTCTTGGCGGTACGTGTCTTTGATTGTCTTCTTTTAGGATGTGCCATTTCTAATATTATTTATAATGTGTTATTATTTCGTTACCATATATTGATTTAGTTTCTCTGCCATGTCCGGATTGCACTGTCCCTCGGCGTGAGAGTGCTGCAGCGGCACTGCCAGCGCAATGAAGTCGTAGACTTGTGGCCACATGTCAATCTCTTTTTGGCTCTGCTCGACATAAATCACATCGACAGCGTCCTCGTAGTGGTCAGCGTAGAGCAGAGTAAGCTCGTTGCAGGAGCAGATGTCTACCTCCATGTCGTCAAGGCAGCGGTCGCATTCCACAGTCGCCTTGCCTTTAACTTCTATAGTCAACTTCAGTCCTTTTGCCGCCTGCTGCGCAGTGATAGTCGCTGTCAGTTCGCCTCCTTTTACCAAGGAGTTCTCTACGGCAGCAAGCATCTTATTGTTGATTGCGTACTCTGCCTTTTGCGGCTGGCTGAAGTCTTGCCTAAGATTCAGTATGACAGACATTTTTGCGCTCTTAAGGCATGTTATGCCCTCTTCGAGCGGCAAAATTACGCTTTTTTTGCGTAACAGCCAATTTTATCTGACATTATTTTGGATTGCACTAATCAAGATGACTATTCGGCAATTACAATCAAGCCTTATTTCTGCCCTAATCAACCACCGCGCCAAACATTTATCGAGTGTATGCCTGTAAATATCGCACGCATTATATACAAAGTCGTGCAGACAGTACTCACTTTCGCCAAAATTGCATCTAACCTCTTTGAAGTTTACATCAACCCCATCGAAGTCTAAAGAAAGAGTCTCGAAGTTTACAGAAAAGGCCTCGGCGCGCGATTTTTGAGCCTCGAAATTCGTAGAAATGTCGTGAAAAACGAAAAAATATTATAAGAATTTTCAAAAATTCTTATATAAATTCCCGGAAATTCTTATAAGATTTTTTAGAAATTAGTATATGAATTTTTGAAGTTTCACGATGAAAAAACAAACTTCGAGGCTCAAAAATCAGATGCGCACGACATTTCTGCAAGTCCGGAGCTTCTTTCTGCGAACTTTAACGAGGATTGTCGTACCACAATGGATATTTTGCACATCGCGCACGACTTTTGTACTCTGCTCGTGTTCTATAATTACCAACACCAGCTGTAACCAAAGTTTGCAAGGATTTTAGTAGAGAACATATTGATTCTAAGACCATCCTTGGAGTAAAACGAATACTGAAGTGCACCAGCTACTTCTACGAAAAGAGGAATTATTATATATAATTATTAGGCAAAAGAATAGGGGAGAAGCTCCGCCAGCGGAACTTCTCCCCCTTAATTAAAAGTTTGTTATCAGCTAATTACGCAAGTTTGCGAGCGCCGTCGCCGATTACTACGTCGATGATGACAGGCTTCTTGCCATACTTGGTAGCGAACTTCTCTGTTACGACTTTCTTGAAGTTAGCCACTAACTCGTCGGCGATAAGGTTGATTGTGCAACCACCGAAACCGCCACCCATGATGCGAGAACCTGTTACGCCCTCCTCGCGAGCGATGTCGTTGAGGAAGTCGAGCTCT
>JAFLUU010000108.1 GCA_022508585.1 Prevotellaceae bacterium
TCACGACATTTCTACGAATTTCGAGGCCCAAAAATCGTGCGCGGAGGCCTTTTCTACAAACTTTGACGAAGTTAGGTGCGCGGAGGTGGTGGTATAGGATAGTTATAACGATGATTGATGCGACCACGACAGAGATAAGAAAAATGACGAACACAAAACACAAAAACTCGCCATTTCATCGAGGAAAATGGCGAGTTTTTGTATGTCTGAAAAATGGTCTTCAGATACCAAGGATAGCCCTTAGATTACTTCAGTACGACTCTTTTGGTCTGCCCGTTGTTGAGAGTGATTGTTTGGGTGCTATTACCATTGGTAACGACGAGGCGCAGTTTAGCGCCCTTGATGCGCTCTACCTTAACATCGAAGTCTGCTCCGAAAGCGCGCACATGGCGCAACTCCATCTCAGGCCAAGCCTCGGGCAGGTGGGGAGTAATATCGAAAGAGTTGAAACCCGTGGGGCGCAGACCGAACAAACCCTCGGTGATAATGCGACCATAGAGGCCGCTCTCGGCAGAGAGATGACGCTGCTGACCCTCAGGCCAAGCCTCGATGGCATAAGGCACATGCTCGCCGAGCAAACGCGTCTCGGAATAGCGGTGCAGGAAATCGAGGGCGCGCTCTGTTGCGCCGACATAGAAAGCGCCGCGCAGAGCGTAGAGAGTAGAACGATCCCAGAAAGTCTCGGTGCCGGCTTGAGTGAGCATTCCGTTCTCAGTCCAGAGACGCGGTGAGAAAAGAGCGTCAAGAGTTGCGGCGGCCTTCTCATCTATGCCCATAACGAGGGGAATACATATCCAAGAGCGGAGAATATCGTTGCCTTTATAGTAAGCATAAGTATTGAAACCCTCCACCGGTCCGGCGAAGTAGGTGTTAATGTTCTTGCGGAGAGTCTTAGCCTCAGCATTAAAAATCTTGGACAACTGCGGCTCGCCCATCAGCGGAGCGAGACAAGCCGCAGAGAGCAGGGCGTCGTAGTAAAGACTGGAGGTACAGAGATTAGCTTCGCCGGCAGGGAAGCGACCTTCGAGCTCGTCGTGATCGGAGAGCACCACGCCCTCCTTGTTCAGCTTGTGCTTGCAGAAATCAAGGCACCACTTGATGAGCGGCCAGAGCTGTGTGGCCTCCGCCTTGTCGCCGCGAGCCAACGCGTAGCGCGCTGCGCCGTAAGCAATCATGGCGGCGTCGCCGCGGTCGCCGGCGCCGTTCCAAGTATCCTTGCCCTCAGCAATAATCGAGGAAGGAATGGGCTTCATATCATCGTTCATGAAGCGCGCGAACATAAGATAGCTATTCAGTGCCGAAGCGTTGCCATAAGCGTAGCCTACGAAAGGAAAATAAGGATTGACATACTCCGCCTGATCGTTAGCCCAGATAGCTGCATAATAAGACTCGCCACCGGGTCCGTGCATGGGGCCTCCTGCTGTCTCATAGATGCTTTCGCAAGCTCTGACCTTGGAGAAAGCGAACATACGGTTGATAATCGGGTCGGGAGTGAGGAGCTGGAGGTTGCCTTGCAGCTCATCTACCAAAGCCTCGCGCTTCTTGAGCTCGGCGGCGCAGTCCAACTTCAGCGCCGGCTCGCCCTCCACTGTGGCGAAAACGGCACCGGTGAAAGTTACGCTGTCGCCCTTTGCGAGGGTAACGACCTGCGGATTGTAGACGATGGTTCTGACAGCGTATGCGCCGCGCACACCCTTGGCAGGATCGGTGAGAGCAATATTGTTGTGGTACGGCAGTGTAACCTTGAGGTCTTTGTCTCCGTCGTTGACGATGGTCATTATCTCCACGACGGCCGGCTGCTCGGTGGAGGGGAAGTAGGTGCGGATAGCGCGGGCATTCTGCGTGAGGCGACTCTCAACGCGCAGCGTGCCCTTGAGAGTAATGCGCTCCGCCTTGTCGCGCGATGCGCGGTAGTTGTTGAGCACTAATTCGTCGAGCATATCCCACTCGATGCGGCGCATCAACGATGCGTGGGTGTTGTTGGGAACTGTGCGGAGCATGGGCCACACCATGCCTTTGTTGACCTTGACGGAGCCGTCGGCCTGCACTCCGTAACGCAGCACCACGCTTACACGCTTGCCGCTCATCTCTACATGGTCGTCGTGGGCTGTGAGCTGGCTGCCCTGCCACACAATGCTGCCGTCGGAGGCCATACTCCAACGCGTGTCCGCGCTTACAGCAACCGCTATGAGCGCTGCAAACAGGAAGAGTGATAATCGTTTCATAATAATAATTGAATAGAATTTATGTTTTTGAGATGGCGCAAATTTACCACTTTTTCCGGAAAAAGGAGGACCTTTCCTTTCAGAGTCAACTAATAAGAGAGAAACAAGCGGATTGTGTCCTGAAAAGGACAAGAGGCGTACAAAGATATTTATCACGTTTTTTCTTTTATATATTTGTGTTTCTTCTCTTTATTTATAATTGTCTTTTATGGCAATAAGTGCATAATTGCCAAAAAATATGTACCTTTGTTGCAAATATAAAGCTCAATAAAATGGCAGAAGAACAGTTAACGCCAATGATGGCACAGTTTTATGACCTCAAGAAGAAGCATCCTGACGCAATCATGCTCTTCCGTTGCGGCGACTTCTACGAGACCTACTGCGATGATGCCGTTACGGCGGCGCAAGTATTGGGAATTACACTCACTCATCGCAAGAACAAGAATGGTGTGGCCGCAACTGAGATGGCCGGATTCCCGTATCATGCGCTCGACACCTACTTGCCACGATTAATTAGAGCCGGTCATCGCGTCGCTATCTGCGATCAGCTCGAAGATCCCAAAGCTACCAAAAAGTTAGTGAAGCGAGGAGTAACGGAACTCGTTACTCCTGGCGTCGCTCTTACCGATGATGTCCTCGCCGTGAAAGAGAACAATTTCGTTGCGGCAATCTGCCTGACCAAGGGCGTGTGCGGCATGGCACTGCTCGACATTACTACCGGCGAGTTTGCTGTAGCTGAAGGTACGGTGGACTATATTAGCAAGCTGATGAACAGCCTAAGTCCCAAAGAGGTGCTTATCGAAAGGGGTAGCAAGGAACGGTTCCAGAAGCACTTTGGGGTTAACTATTTCTGCTATGAATTGGACGACTGGAACTTCGCCGAGCGCAACTGCCTCGACCGTCTGCACAAGCATTTCCGCGTACGCAACATGAAGGGCTACGGTGTGGCACACATGACCACCGCACTGACGGCGGCAGGCGCTATACTTTTCTATCTCGACGACACTAAGCACACGCACATAAACCATATCACCTCTATTCAGCGCATAGAGGAGGAACGCTACGTGAGACTCGACAACTTCACGATGCGTAACCTCGAAGTTCTGCAGCCGATGAACGCTGAAGGCAAGAGTTTGCTGCAGGTAATGGATCAAACCATAACGCCAATGGGCTCACGTATGATGCGTCGCTGGCTTGCTTTCCCGCTGGCCGATGTAGGACAAATCCAGAAACGGCAAAACTGTGTGGAGTACTTCTTTCGAGAACCGGAAGTGCGCGAAGTGGTCAGCGAGAACCTGAGACACATAGGCGACATGGAGCGATTGGTAGCCAAAATGGCTTCACAGCGCATCACTCCGCGCGAAATGGAGCAACTGCGCTATGATCTGGACGCTATCGAGCCGATAAAAAACGCACTCAGTAATGCTTCGCTACCACCGCTGAGGGATTTGGCTGACAAGATGGAACTTTGCAAAGAACTACGCAGTCTTATACGTCGCACACTGAGGCCAGACCCACCTGCGCAGACTGCTAAGGGTGGATACATCGGCAATAATGTCGATTCGGAACTCGATAGGTTACGCAATCTCGCGCATTCAAACCGCACCTACCTCCATGAATTGCAAAAGCGGGAGAGTGAGCGTACTGGCATCGGAAGTCTTAGGGTTGGCTACAACAATGTGTTCGGCTACTATCTCGAAGTGCGCAACACCTACAAGCATCTTGTGCCACAAGAGTGGATTAGAAAGCAAACATTAGTGCAAGCTGAGCGCTATATCACTGAAGAGCTAAAGAACTACGAGGAAGAGATCACTGGAGCAGAAGAAAAGATACTTGCAATCGAGGCTCGTATTTATGCGCAATTGTTACAAGATGCCCAAGTCTTCATTACAAAAGTCCAATGCAACGCTTCGCAAGTTGCGATGATAGATTGTTTACTTTCTTTCGCCATATCTGCCCAAGAGCACCGCTATGTGAGACCACTGGTGGATGATTCCTCACAACTTGACATCGTACAAGGACGACACCCCGTCATTGAAACAGAAATGAAAGCTGGCGAGAACTATATCCCCAATGATGTTCATCTCGACACCGACAAACAACAAATCATCATTATTACCGGCCCTAATATGTCGGGTAAATCTGCACTGCTAAGGCAGACTGCGCTCATTACCCTGATGGCGCAAATCGGTAGTTATGTGCCTGCGGACAAGGCTCACGTGGGAATTGTCGACAAGATTTTCACTCGTGTCGGCGCGAGCGACAATATATCAATGGGTGAGTCGACTTTTATGGTGGAGATGACCGAAGCTGCCAGTATCATGAATTCTTTTACCGAGCGCAGCCTCGTTTTGTTCGATGAATTGGGACGTGGAACCTCTACCTACGATGGAATTTCCATTGCGTGGGCTATAGTTGAGCATCTTCACGACAATACCAAAGGCCATCCGCGCACTTTATTCGCCACCCATTATCATGAGCTCAACGAAATGGCTAAGTCCCTCGCGCGCGTACATAATTATAACGTATCTATCAAAGAAGTCGGAAATCAGGTTATTTTCTTACGCAAGCTTGTGGCCGGCGGTAGCGAACATAGCTTCGGTATTCACGTGGCCCGCATGGCAGGTATGCCACCGACCATAGTTAAACGCGCGGACCAAGTGCTAAAAGAACTGGAAGCCAGTAGCGACAAGGAGGTTTCCAGACCTAATGTCGAGGAAATAAACAGTTCAAAGGAGGGAGCACAACTTACCTTCTTTCAGCTCGACGATCCAGTGCTGCGGCAAATCCGAGACCGCTTTCTAAATCTCGACATTAACAATCTCACGCCTATTGAAGCCCTCAATATGCTGAATGACATACAGAAAATTGTAAAAGAATAAAACAACTTTGTTATAAAACACCATCTAATTAAAAATATGAGTTATATGAATATTACTACAGACGTTAAGTATATTGGTATAGACGATGCCGAGCTCACTATTTTCGAGAGCCAGTACAAATTACCTGCGGGAATGTGCTACAACTCCTATCTCATCCTTGACAACAAGGTCGCCATTATCGACACTACCGACCAGCGCAAAGTAGATGAGTGGGAAGTGAAGCTGAAAAACGAGCTCGGCGGAAGAAAGCCCGACTATCTTGTGGTGCAACACATGGAGCCCGACCATTCCTCCGGCATTGCCCGCGCGATAGAACTTTATCCGGAAATAAAAATCGTGGCTTCCGCCAAAGCGTTTCACCTGATCGAGCTATACTTTGAGGGCATAGACCTTACAAACAGAGTGTTGATTGTGAAAGAGGGCGACACCTTAGAGCTTGGCGCACACACGTTGCAGTTCTTCGCTGCGCCGATGGTGCATTGGCCCGAAGTCATCGTTACTTACGATCAGAAAGACAAAATTCTCTTCTCCGCCGATGGTTTCGGCAAGTTCGGGACAATGAATGCCGATCCCGACGACTGGGCTTGCGAGGCGAGGCGCTATTATTTCAACATTTGCGGCAAGTATGGTGTGCAGGTTCAGGCGTTGCTTAAGAAGGCTGCTACGCTTGACATTGAGCAGATACTACCTCTGCATGGCCCGATGCTGAAGGGCGATGCTATGGCAGAGGCTCTGCGTCTCTACGACATCTGGAGCCGCTATGACGTGGAGACTCACGGTGTATTTGTTGCATACGCTTCTATCCACGGAGGCACAAAGGTTGCCGCACTGCGTTTAGCCGATATGCTGCGTGAGAAAGGCGTGCCTAAAGTCTCAGTCAGCGACCTTACGACCGACGATCAGGCCGAAGCCATAGAAGATGCATTCCGTATGAGCCACCTTGTGTGCTGCGCCTCCAGCTATGACGGAGGACTCTTTCCGCCAATGCACGACTTCCTGCATCATCTGAAGATAAAAGCATACCAACGCCGTACCGCAGCCCTCTTAGAGAACGGTTCATGGGCACCATGCGCTGCACGCGTGATGCGCGAAATGCTTACAGAGATGAAAGACATTAACATCATGGAGCCAACTATTACCATTCATGGACGAATGCACATCGAGGACGTAGCCAAGCTCGAAGAGTTGGCCAACAATATCGCCGCCGACTTTCTAAATTAGCACCATAAATTTACTAACAAAGAAAAACCGAACATACATGACACTCAAATCATTGCTTGTTGCCATCATCGTCTGCACAACTGTGTTCAATGCCTCGGCAGACGTCAACGTAACGACTCACAACCTCGAAAACGCGAAAGCAAAAGCCTATCTGCACGAAGTGTCCTACAACACCGGCGACAAAAGCCGCGTAAAAGAATACAACGTAAGCCCACCAGAGAGACGCGACCAGCCCGCACCTGTTACCATAAAATGGACGGCGCCCGCCGGAGTCGCCAATCAGCTACTCTATGTAGCCACCTCAAAGAAATTTAAGAACGTCAAACCTATCACGCTTGCTGCCAACACAACGAGCAATGACATCTACAACCTTATTCCAGGCCAGACATATTATTACAAAGTCGTAGCGCTGAACGACAAAGGCAAGAAAAAAGCTACAAACATAGGCACAGCTATAACCACAGGCCAACTGCGCATGATCAAGGTAGAGAGCGGCTATAACTTCCGCGACATCGGCGGCTGGAACACAGCCAGCGGTAAGCATATACGCTATGGCATGATCTATCGCAGCGCTGAGCTGAACGGCAAATACGAACTTACCTCAAAGGACTCCGCTATAGTTCGCAATATCGGTATTCTCGCCGAGTTAGACCTGCGCAGCGACGGAGAGGCACACAACATCACGGTGTCAAGACTCGGAGCCGACGTAACATACAACCGCCTCAGCACAGGAACCTACTATCTTGAGGGCATAAAGAACAACACTACGCGCTTTAAAGAGCAGATGCAGTTTGTATTTGACATGGTTAAGCAAAATCGACCCGTAGTCTTTCACTGCCACATCGGTGCCGACCGCACCGGTTGCCTCGGCCTGCTGCTGGAAGGCCTGCTGGGCGTAAGCGAGAGCGACATCTACAAAGATTATGAGCTCACCACCTTCTCTGCACTCGGCACACCACGCTACAAAGGGCAGATAGAAGACATCATAGCTTACATCAAGACATTCGATGGTGTTACGCTCGAAGAGCAATTCTACAGCTACTGCACGCAGGCG
Source organism: Prevotellaceae bacterium (assembly GCA_022508585.1). Classification (GTDB taxonomy): domain Bacteria; phylum Bacteroidota; class Bacteroidia; order Bacteroidales; family Bacteroidaceae; genus UBA6382. Next base: position 7,383 of record JAFLUU010000108.1, read on the forward strand.
CTCGGCCTCAGTCCGCAAGACATAGCCGACTTCAGAAACACCATGCTGCAATAGTCTATTGCCGCGCAAGTACTGCGCAAACAGCCGTGCATTCAAGCTCCAAAAAGCGTATGCACGGCTGTTTTTCGTGCGCGTGATTTTACAACACGCGTGCGCGCCGTAAACATTAGCATGCAAACCGTTCCCAACTCCCTCAAAGTTGTACGAAATGTGCATCTCGCACGTTAAAATGTCGTGCACACGCGTTTTTTTGTCGTGGAAAATCGTAGAAAAGTCGTGAAATTTGAAAAAATATTATAAGAATTTTCAAAAATTCTTATATAAATTCTCAGGAATTCTTATAAGGTTTTTTAGAAATTCTTATATGATTTTTTAAAGTTTCACGAT
>JAFLUU010000109.1 GCA_022508585.1 Prevotellaceae bacterium
TTTCATTTTTCACGACATTTCTACGGATTTCGAGGCTCAAAAATCGCGCGCGGAGACCCTTTCTACAAACTTCAAGGGAGTAAGATGCTGTCTTGACGATATTCGGTACTACGCGCGTGGCATTTCTGTAAGTTTTGCTGCGTAAAACAGCCCATGGGGCTGCATAGAGAGGGATTTTGATGTTATCCTGTAAAGGTTCGGTTGGATTTTACGCAATTTTGAGAGTGTTTGTTGGAATTTTGTGTATAATGTGCAAAGTAAACATAGGTTAAAGTGATATTTTTGTTAAATTTAATTGCGGCTTTGTAGGAAAACACTAACTTTGCGGCAAGATAATTTGTAAACTTGTAGTTATGACACGCAAGGAGAAGACTCAGTTTAATAGGCTTGTGGCTGATAATCTTGCCAAGATCTTGACAAAAAAAGGTATGACGCAGCGTGAGTTGGCTGAGAAACTTGACAAAAATGAGGCAGAGATTAGTCGTTGGCTCACGGGGCGCAACGGGTTCAGCTGGGCGGCGATTCAGAGGCTCAACGAGGTCTTCGGCTGCGATTTGACGCAGACTGTAGAGGGTGCTGCGCCCAATGCTGCCGCTGCCATTGCGGGTGGAGACACCAAGCTGCTTGTTCGCGATAAGAACGGGGCGTATCTGGAGGGTGTTCAGCCGGTGGCGCTTATCACCGGCGTTACGGGACAGGACGGCTCGTATCTTTCGGAACTTCTGCTTGACAAGGGCTACGAGGTGCACGGCATTATACGCCGTTCGTCGGTGGATTACCGCGAGCGCATCGCGCATCTGGAGGGGCAGCCGCGCTTTCACTTGCATTACGCCGACATGGGCGACTCGATGTCTATTGTTAAGTTGGTGGCTAAGGTGCGTCCTACCGAGATTTACAACCTTGCGGCACAGAGCCATGTGCAAGTGAGCTTTGACGCGCCGGAATATACGGCTGATGTGGACGCGGTGGGCGTGCTGAGGGTGCTTGAGGCCGTCAGAGCCTGCCATATAGAGGATATGTGCCGCATTTATCAGGCCAGCACCTCGGAGCTGTATGGCAAGGTGGAGCAGGTGCCGCAGAACGAGAATACTCCGTTCCACCCTTACAGCCCTTATGCTGTAGCAAAGCTCTATGGGTTCTGGATTGTAAAGGAATACCGCGAGGCTTACGGCATGTATTGTTGTAGCGGCATCTTGTTTAACCACGAGAGCGAGCGTAGGGGCGAGACTTTCGTTACTCGCAAAATCACGCTGGCGGCTGCGCGCATTGCGCAGGGCTTGCAGGATTGTCTGTATTTGGGTAATCTCGGCAGTCTGCGCGATTGGGGCTACGCCAAGGATTATGTGGAGTGTATGTGGCTGATTTTACAACAGTCCAAGCCCGAAGATTTCGTCATCGCCACGGGTGTGCAACACAGCGTGAGGGATTTCTGTCGCGAGGCGTTTCGTTGTGCCGGCATCGAGCTGGAATTTCGCGGCGAGGGCATCAATGAGTGCGGCGTCTGCGTCAGTGGCCCCAAGGGGCTGGTGGGCAGGACATTGGTTGCCGTGAGTGAGGACTTTTACAGGCCTACCGATGTCGTCAACCTCTGGGGAGACCCCACCAAGGCGAAGGCTAAGTTGGGCTGGAACCCCAATAAGACCAGCTTCAAGGATTTAGTGGCACTGATGGTGAAGAGTGATATGGTCAAGGTGGCCGGTGAAGGCGCGGCACTGAAGGTGCGCACCAACCTTGCCGAGTATTTGGAAAAGGGTATCGTGCGCTGACAGCCCTCAGGGCTGCTTTGTGCGCTAAGTCCAGATGATATATGGACTAAATTGCAAAGAAACCGTAATATTTATATGCTGTTAGATAAAGGTTCATTGATATACATTGCCGGCCACCGCGGTTTGGTGGGCTCGGCGATATGGAAAAACTTGGAGAGTCGCGGCTATACCAATCTGGTGGGCAGGACTCACGAGGAACTTGACCTCACTGACCAACGGGCGGTGAGGCATTTCTTCGATGAGGTGCGCCCTGATGCCGTCGTGCTGGCTGCTGCATTCGTGGGCGGCATTATGGCCAACAGTCTCTACCGCGCTGACTTCATAATGAAGAACATGCAGATTCAGTGCAATGTGATTAGCGAGACTTATGCCCACAATGTAAAGAAGTTGCTCTTCCTCGGCTCCACCTGCATCTATCCTAAGTGCGCACCGCAGCCGATGAGGGAAGATTGCCTGCTGACAAGTCCCCTCGAGTACACGAATGAGGAATACGCCATAGCCAAAATTGCCGGACTCAAGATGTGTGAGAGCTATAACCTGCAGTATGGCACCAACTATATTGCGGTTATGCCGACTAATCTCTATGGCCCGAACGATAACTTCCACCTTGAGAACTCGCATGTGATGCCGGCGATGATGCGCAAGGTGTATCTGTCCAAGCTCCTCGCGGATAATAACTGGGCTGCCGTTCGTCGGGATATGGATAAGCGCCCTGTGTGCGGCATCGACGGCAATGCGTCGGAAGACGACATAATTACTGTTCTTGCCAAGTACGGTGTTGAAAAGAATAAGGTTACTCTATGGGGCACCGGCACTCCGCTGCGCGAATTTCTGTGGTCGGAGGATATGGCCGACGCCTCGGTGCATGTGTTGCTCAATGTGGACTTCAAGGACATCATCGGTATCGAGAAGTATAGCAGCGTTCATTATGCCGCAGATGCGACAGATAGCCGTTGCGGCTGTGCCTTGCCCGAGTTGGGCGAGATTAGGAATTGCCACATCAATGTTGGCACTGGCAGGGAGCTGACTATCCGCCGGTTGGCGGAGCTTGTGGTCAAAACGGTGGGCTTTGAGGGCGAGTTGCACTTCGATTCCTCCAAACCCGACGGGACTATGCGCAAACTGGTTGATGTTAGCAAACTGCACGCCCTCGGTTGGCGGCACAAGGTCGAGATTGAGCAGGGCGTGCAGCGCCTTTTCGACTGGTATAGGGCGACTATTGAATAAAACAACGGAGTTTACTGAAAGATGAAGATTACTATAACCAAAGACGGCCACTCTTATCTCTTGCCGTTCCTGCTTGTAACGAGTTTGTTCTTCCTATGGGGATTTGCCCACGCTATTTTAGAGGTGCTCAACCCGCATCTGAAAGAATTGCTCGGCCTTTCGCACGCCAACGCCGCTTGGGTGCAAGTCGCGACCTATGGTGCTTATTTCCTGATGGCTATTCCTGCCGGCAAAATCATTCGTCGGTGGGGTTATCGCGGCGGTGTGCTCACGGGGCTCGTCCTTTATGGCATCGGCGCGCTCCTTTTTCTGCCTATCTGCTTTTTTGGAGTCGGGTTTAACAATCCTCTCGTCATTTTTGTCGCTTTTATCGGCGCTCTGTTCGTCATTGGCTGCGGATTGACCTGCCTTGAGACCTCTGCTAACCCTTATGTTACAGTTTTGGGCGACAAAAACTCAGCCGAGCAGCGCATAAATTTCGCGCAGTCCCTCAATGGGCTCGGCTGGGTCTGTGGTCCGTTGATCGGTGGCCTCTTTTTCTTTGACGAGAAGCCCCAAACCTCCGCTCCCGACATTTTTAGCGTCGCTTTGCCCTATCTTATTGTGGGAATTGTCGTGCTTTTTTCAGCTATTGCCTTCAGTCGCTGCGATTTGCCCGAGGTTGACGAGGAAAATGCCGAGAAAAAGGCGCGCAATAACGATGCGGCAAAAAGTAATCTGTGGAAAAATAAGATTTTTGTCCTCGGTGTTGTGGCTTTATTCCTCTATGTTGCAGCCCAGACCGGTGTAAACAGCAATTTCGTCGCCTATATGAAAGAAAATGCCGGCATCGCGCCTAATGAAGCAAGCAAATGGCTTGCGTTCGGCGGCATGGGATTGTTTTTTGTTATGCGAATAGTTGGCAGTTGGGTCATGGGCTTTGTTAAGGCCGAGCGATTGCTGCTTCTCTTCGCCATTGGCGCAACTATTGGCAGCCTTGTGGTCGTGATGTTCGGCAATTGGTTGTCGATGGTCGCTTTTTTCTTGATTTTTCTCTGCGAAAGCATCATGTTTCCCACCATTTTTGCGCTGGCTCTGCGCGGAGCTGAGGGAGAGACCAAACGCGCCTCATCGTATCTCATTATGACTATCGTCGGTGGCGCTGTAGCCCCTTATTTGATGGGTCTTGTCGCAGACAATAGCACTATCGCGCTGGCGTTTGTCGTGCCTATGGTGTGTTATATCTTTATTGCTGTGTATGCAAGTCTATTTACTAAAAATAATGGTTAGATGAAAAGAACAATTATCGTGTGGGCGTTACTTATGACCGTTGGCAGTTACGCCCAGAATCTCAAACTCACGGCAGACAATGTAGATAAAATAGTGGAAGCAATGACGCTTGAAGAAAAAGCCGCCATCATTGTCGGTAAAGGCGCCGTTGCTTTTGATGGTCGCGGCAAGATTTACGATTATGTCGCCGGCAGCGCAGGCGCCACCAACCCTATAGATCGTTTGGGCGTGCCGCCTATTGTTTATGCCGACGGGCCGAGCGGTTTGCGCATCGACAATAAGCAGACCACCCGTTTCCCTAATGGTTTGCTGCAGGCAGCGTCGTGGAATGTCGCCGCCATAGAGAGTCTCAGCGAGGCTTATGGCTCAGAGGCTAAGGCTCTTGGAGTAGATGTCGTGCTCGGCCCGGGAATCAATATCCAGCGTAATCCGTTGTGCGGTCGCAATTTCGAGTATCTCTCCGAAGACCCGCTGCTCTCCGGTCTCACGGCAGCAGCTATCGTCAGAGGCATTCAGAAAGCAGGCGTAGGAGCTTGCCCCAAGCATTTCGCGGTTAATAATCAGGAGCTCAACAGACTCAATAACGACTCGCGTGTGTCGCAGCGCACTCTGAGGGAGGTTTATCTCCGCAATTTTGAGATTATGCTGCGCCATTCCGACCCGCGTTTCATTATGTCTTCGTATAATTTCATCAATGGCGTAACAGCCTCCGAGAATCGCGATCTCCTTACCACCATTCTGCGTGAAGAATGGCATTTCAACGGAGCGGTAGTCAGCGATTGGGGAGCAGGCTACGACGCCGCCAAGATGGTCAGCGCCGGCAACGACAATATCCAGCACGGCACCAAGAGCGCCTACAACAGAATTATAGAGAGCGTCAATAATGGCACACTGAACATCGACGATGTGAACACCAGTGTACGCCGTCTGCTTCGTGCTGCCGTGCAAGCTATTCGTTACGACGGCGGCAATTTCACCGACAACCCTCCGCTCGACCGGAATGCCCTCATTGTCAGAGAGCAAGCCCCCGAGGGCTTTGTGTTGCTTAAGAACAAAGACAATATCCTCCCTCTTTCCAAAGGCGACCGCCTCGCCTTGTTGGGCACCACCAGCTACGATTTCATTCATGGCGGCACCGGCTCCGGATTTATCCACAATCCCTACCGTAGCGTCTGTATGCCCGAAGGGTTGACCGATGCAGGCTTTACTCTTGACGAGGAGCTGCACCGATACTACCTCGACTATATGCAGGGCGAGCTCAAGCGCTGTGAGAAAGTCAACAAAAATGTGCCTTGGTGTTGCGAAAAGGAACGCGCCATGGAGGCTGTGCCACGCAAACTCATCAGCGAGGCAGCTAAGCGCGACCGCGCTGCCGTCATCACCCTCGGTCGTGTCTTCGGCGAGGGCATGGACAGAGATTACTACCACTCCTATCTGCTAAGCGACGGCGAGATGGCGCTGTTGCGCGCCGTGTCCGACGCTTTCCACCGCGAGGGCAAGCCGCTCATCGTGGTGCTTAATGTAGGTGGCATTGTCGACATGACTATGTGGCAGGATATGGCAGACGCCGTTCTGCTCTGCTGGCAGCCGGGCGAGGAGGGCGGACACAGCGTTGCCGATGTGTTGGCGGGAGACCAGTTCCCGTCCGGTCGCCTCCCCGTCAGCATACCTGTACGCTACGAGGACGACCCTACTGCTGCCAATTTCCCACGCATCAAAGCCGACAAATACGAAAACTACTCTTTCTATCGTTACAATGGCGCCACGCCCCACTACGATGTCCCCAATGTCGACTACACCAACTACGAAGAGGGCATCTATGTCGGCTACCGCTACTATACCACCCGCAATGTTGCAGTTGCTTACCCCTTCGGCTTCGGTTTGAGTTATACTACATTTGATTATAAGGATATGAAAGTCAAGGATAAGGGCGACGCTGTTGAAGTAAGCCTTACAGTCGTTAATAAAGGTGCGAGGGCAGGCAAAGAAGTCGTGCAGATTTACTGCCATGCCCCTGAAGAAGGATTAGACAAGCCTGTGCGCGAGCTGAAAGGCTACGCCAAGACCTCAACGCTCCAGCCCGGAGAGCAGGAGAGGGTAACTGTCAGTATAGAAAAAGACCTGCTCGCCTCATTCGACGAATCTGCCTCAGCGTGGGTCGCCCCCAAGGGTGTCTACACCCTCGTGGCTGCTCGCGATGCCGATACGCCAGTGCTGACCGCTGGTTACAAGTTAAGCAAGCCCCTCCGCACCGACTGCCGCAATGTGCTTCGCGGTTCGTTCATCGACCAATAGGCGTCGATACGCTTCCGCACAATTCCTAAACACATAGACTTGTAAACATTAATCTACATTATCGTTATGGGTGTTCTAATCGTTCTTCCAATCCTCACGCTGCTGATGTTCGACCTCGGGCTCACATTGCAGCCGCGCGACTTCAGCCTCGTCCTGCGCCAGCCACGCGCTGTGAGCATCGCCCTTTTCGGGCAGATAGTGCTTCTGCCCGTGCTCGCCTTCGTGCTGGCGTGGGCGTTTCGTCTGCCGCCCGAGTTTTTCATCGGCATGGTGCTCATAGCCTGCTGCCCGGGCGGTAGTAGTAGCAATGTCTTCTCTATGCTTGCCAAGGGCGATGTGGCGCTCTCCGTCATGCTCACAGCCTTGAGCAGCCTCATCACTCTCTTTACTATCCCGTTCATAATAAACTGGGCAACAGAACTTTCGATGTACGATGCTCAATCTTCGATACATCTGCCGGTGGGAAATCTTCTCGTGCAAAACCTGCTGTTGGTCTTCCTGCCTGTCGTTATCGGTATGCTTGTCAGGTGGCGCTGGCATCGCGCGGCGCAGAGGATTGAGCGCGTGCTCTCCCGTTGTGCTTTCCCTGCGCTGATACTCCTTGCCGGCATCTTTTTCGTGCAGCATCGCCACACCATTGCCGACAATATCGCAGTGCTGGGGCTGTGCGTAACGCTTCTGCTCGTGAGTGCCACATCGATAGCCGCTCTGCTCTCGCGTTTGTTCCGTTTGGGCAGTTGTCAGCGCCGCACTGTGGTCATAGAGGTCGGTATGCAGAATGCAGCGCAGGCCATCGCCATCGCTTCCAGCCCTTTCATCTTCAACGATAGCGCCATCGCCATACCGGCCATCATCTACGCCTTAGTGATGAATGTTGTGCTACTTCTTTATGTAGCACTACATCGCGAGGTATCGTAACGATGCTTTTATATATATCGTGCTCATGGTATAAAACTACTATTGTGCCGTGCGAGATGTAGTAGAAACGATATCTTATCCCCCTCAAAACTGTACCATACCTCCTTGAAGTTTGTACAAAAGGCCTCGAAATCTGATTTTTTAGCGTCGGCGTTTGTATTTTCGTCGTGAAACTTTAAAAAATCTTATAAGAATTTCTAAAAAACCTTATAAGAATTTCCGGGAATTT
>JAFLUU010000011.1 GCA_022508585.1 Prevotellaceae bacterium
ACCAAGTACTCTGAGTGTCTTGGTCATGGTGTTTGCGCGTCTTGACAAAGATGTTAAAACTTCTTGGTCAAGGTGTTCTCAGGACACTGTTGTTTCGACAAGCGATGAGGGTATTTTTTGAGTTTTTGTCATAGTTTAGTGAAATAAGAACGACTTTTCGTGTGGCGAGTTGCCGCAATAAAAGAGCAAGAACGATGAAAACAAAAACTCCCGCACTTAATGAAAGTGCGGGAGACTTTATTGTACACTTACGAGCGGTATGCTCATAGGCGTGCGTGTTCTTTGATCTTGTCTGTCGATTACTTGATACGCTTGTAACCGTAAGCGGACTGTGCGCCAAGCTCTTCCTCGATGCGGATAAGCTGGTTGTACTTAGCCATACGGTCGGTACGAGAGAGAGAACCTGTCTTGATCTGACCGCTGTTGGTAGCAACTGCTATGTCGGCGATAGTTGTGTCTTCGGTCTCACCGGAGCGGTGGCTGGTAACGGTGTTGTAACCGTGGCGGTGTGCCATCTCGATTGCGTCGAGGGTCTCTGTGAGAGAACCAATCTGATTAACCTTAATCAGAATGGCATTACCTGCGCCCATGGCGATACCCTTCTCAAGGAACTTAACATTGGTAACGAAGAGGTCGTCGCCCACGAGCTGGCAGCGGTCGCCGATAGCCTTGGTGAGCTCTACCCAGTTCTCCCAGTCGTTCTCGTCGAGACCGTCCTCGATGCTGTCGATAGGATACTTGGTGATGAGTTCCTCGAGATACTTGATCTGCTCGGCAGCGGTGAGCTTCTTTCCGTTAGGATCTTTCTTCTTGCCGTCCTTGAGCTGACTGTAGTCATAATACCACTGACCATTTTCCTGAGTAGCGAACTCCGATGCAGCGCAGTCCATTGCAATCTTGACATCCTTGCCCGGCTCGTAGCCAGCGTCGCGGATAGCTTGGCAAATGCTGTCCAAAGCATCCTCGATGCCGTCAAGGGCAGGAGCGAAACCGCCTTCGTCGCCTACGGCAGTGGAGAGGCCGCGCTTCTTGAGCAACTTAGCCAACGCGTGGAATACCTCTGCACCCATACGGATTGCCTCACGCTCGGTGGGAGCGCCAACGGGACGAATCATGAACTCCTGGAATGCGATAGGAGCATCGGAGTGTGCGCCGCCGTTGATAATGTTCATCATGGGCACGGGGAGAGTGTAGGTGTTGGTGCCACCGATATAACGATAGAGGGGCAGACCGAGAGCCTTGGCAGCTGTCTGTGCTGCAGCGAGGGAAACGCCGAGGATAGCGTTAGCACCGAGCTTGCTCTTGGTGGGAGTACCGTCGAGGTCAAGCATCTTCTGGTCAAGTGCGCGCTGGTTAAAGATGCAGTCGCCCTCCAATGCAGGTGCGATGATGGTGTTTACATTCTCTACAGCCTTCAAAACGCCCTTGCCGAGGTAGCGCTGCTCGTCGCGGTCGCGGAGTTCGAGAGCTTCGTTCTCGCCTGTAGATGCGCCTGAAGGCACACTGGCACGACCCATCACTCCATTCTCAAGTGTTACTTCTACTTCTACCGTGGGATTGCCTCTTGAATCGAGGATTTCCCTTGCATGAATTTTGCTAATCTTCATAGTTTATTGGGAATTATGGTTTAAGATAAATTTGTGTTTGATTTATTTTGCGTACAAAGATACTTATTTTTAATGTATTCGCAGATACGCACGGCTTTTTTTTTATTTTGCAGGGCGAAAAGTGTTTTTAATAACACTAAAATTGCTTTATATAAGCGCCAAAATGGGAGCTAACACAGCGATAGCGGCAAAAGTAATAAGCATTGCCACAATCAGCGGACGCTGAGGGACAAGGGGTGCTTTGCCGAGGTGTTTGCGCAAAAATAGGTGAACGCACCAACCGACTATAATGCCCCAGATAATGCCGACAAGAATATCGCCTACATAATGCACACCAAGATACAAACGCGACCAGCAGTTTAATAACGACCAAAGCACTAATAGCAAAGTGATGCCCCACTTGCGTAACGAAAAGGAGAGAAAGACTGCCACACTCATGGTGTTGGCGGCATGGCTGGAAAAGAAACTGTATTTGCCTCCGGTATAATCAAAGGCCGTATCTACGACTTTTATAAGCGAAGGATCGCGGGTCGGGCGCAAGCGTGCTACCAATGGTTTACAAATGCCGGAGGAAACGAGGTCGGCAAAGAAGATGCACAACGCAATGCCGCCTATTACTAAACACATATCCTTTAATCCTCGCCTGCGATAGACATAATAACACAGGAAGAGACCTATCGGTATCCATGTCTCGGTGCTGGTAATGAGCATTGCGAGCCAATCCATGATGAGAGAGTCGCTGCCATTGAAGGCAAGGGTTAAGCTCAAGTCGAGAGCTTTTATTTTTTCAAGCATTGCTATGATGATTTATTTGATTTTGGTCATCACACTAACGAAACCGTCGTAACCAGCCTCCATACGCGATAACTCATACGGCTGCAGCACAAGCGAGAAACGGGCTGCGAGTTTCTCTACGCCGAAGTAGGCTCGCGTAATACTGACGAAATTGAAAGACAAAGGAGTGGAGCGTTTCAAGACATAAAGCATAATTTTCTGCAAAGTCTCTGCATCGTGGTCAAAGCGGCGCATAATGAGAAAAGCGGCATGATAGCATGGCAGAGATTCGTCAGCGGCCAACAGATGGGCGAGCTGCTTTTGATAATTGGTACCACAGAATGCCGAAAGCAACATCTGCACTTCTGCCGTTGTGCGGAGTATTGGCAATACGGTTTTGAGCGATTTCTGGCGGTCGAGACTGATGTCTAAAGACGCGGTGCTGTGAGCAAAGTCGAGGAAGCGGCTGTCGGAAAAGTCGAGTTTATGTTCCTTATACATTACAACAGCTGCTTTGAGGAAAGTAACGAGAAAAGCTTTCCTGTCAAGCATAGCAATATTGGCGAAACAAGCCCAATAATCATCGGCGGCGAGAGTAGGAAGCACACGCTCCGCCAAGACATAAGAGGCGGTGCGAAAATTGGAGCGGCTAAGGCTTTTAAGATAATCGAGCAGCCCCTGCCAATTGGCGGCCTGCGCAAAAATCTGCAGCCGCTGGTGAATTACAGAGTTGTAACGGATATCCATAAACTATTGTTCATTGCGGCGTTCAAGGAGCACGACATTCTCAATATGCTGAGTGTGAGGAAACATATCGACGGGCTGATAAGCCACCACCTTATAATCATTGTCCATCAGCTGGAGGTCGCGAGCTTGAGTGGCAGGATTGCAACTGACATAGACCACGCGATCAGGAGCCGCGTTAAGAATAGTCCTAACAACGTCGGTGTGCATTCCGGCGCGTGGCGGATCGGTAATAATAACATCGGGGCGACCATTAGCAGCAACGAAGTCGTCCGTCAGCACATCTTTCATGTCTCCGGCGATGAACTCGGCGTTGTCGATGCCGTTAAGTTCTGCATTTATCTTGGCATCGGCAATGGCATCGGCCACATACTCTATACCTATCACTTTGCGAGCCTTCCGTGCCACGAAATTGGCAATCGTGCCAGTGCCAGTGTAGAGATCATAGACAAGTTCGCTTCCACTCAACGCGGCAAAATCGCGCACGACTTTGTAAAGCTCGTAAGCCTGCTCGCTATTGGTCTGGTAAAAGCTCTTGGGACCAATCTTAAAGCGCAGATCCTCCATCTGCGCATAGACAAATCCCTGCCCTTTAAAAACCTGCACAGGCAAATCGCCGAAGGTGTCATTGCATTTCAAATTGTTTACCCAAACGATAGTGCTGAGTTCAGGAAAAGTATCGCCGAGCCATTGCATAAGCGTATCGGCTTGCTTATGTTCATCTTCATTGGTAATGTGAAATTGCAGCGTAAGCATAATTTCGCCGCTGTTGGTGATACGGAAAATCATATCGCGCAACAATCCAACTTGCTGCCGCAAATCAAAGAACTCCAGGCCATTATCTAACGCATATTGCCTAATAGCATTGCGCACGCGATTTTGAATATCGTCCATCAGAAGGCATTCTTCGATGTCGAGCACTTTATCAAACGCGCCGGGAATATGAAAACCGACGCCATTCTTTTGCGTATAATCCACCGCCTGCCCTATTTCCTGCTCGGTAAGCCATCGTTTGTTGGAGAAAGTAAACTCTAACTTGTTGCGGTAGTGCAGAGTATGCTTGCTGCCGATTATAGGCAACACCTCCGGCAACTGAACCTTGCCGATGCGGGTTAGCGCGTCCACTACCTGCTGCTGCTTGTAGTGCAGTTGGCGTTCATAACTAAGGCACTGCCATTTGCAGCCGCCGCACACGCCGAAATGCTTACACTGCGGCTGCACACGCTCCGAACTCTCGTGCTTTAGCTCAACGAGCTTGGCTTCCATGAAACTGTGCTTTTTGCGAGTAACCTGCAAATCGCACACATCGCCCGGAACAACATACGGAACGAATACTACCATGTCGTTAACCTTGGCCAAAGCTTTGCCTTCTGCCGCAAAGCCAGTTATCTCTATGTCCTCCAGCAATGGTAGAGGCTTCTTCTTCCTGCTCATATCAATCTATAACATTTAATTTCGCATATTTCAGCAGCAAAGTCTTTTGGCCACAGTTAACGAAGTCGATAACGGCTTTCAAACCGGTCATGTTATCTTCGATTCTCAGCACTGTGCCCACGCCAAACGATATATGCTCCACCTTACTACCGGCACTGATTAGTCCATTCTGCACACGAGCGGTTGTAACAGCAGCCTCATGGTGATTTTCCGTTCCAAGTCCGGAGGTACTTCTGCCAAGATAGGAGCGATTTTCGGTCTTATGGCGATAATAATCGACATTGCCGCTAACGCTTTCTCGCACCCCGCGCTTTGCGCGACCATTGCTGCGAGTGCTCGCGATATCTACAACATTGCCGACTTTCCTGCCGTAAAAGACAGGCTTATTGTCGTCTTCCTCAAAATCAATATACTCATTGAAATACAAACTCGCTTGCCGATATGAACTGCTCTTAGGGTTGCGACTCGAAGACTCCTGATAAATATATTTAGAATCAATATCTTTAATAAATTCGCTGGGATCAAAGACGTCAGACTTGCCAAAACGAAACCGAATCTTGGCGTTTGAGAGATAGCAACGCTTGCGAGCTCTCGTAATAGCAACGAAGAAAAGGCGACGCTCTTCCTCTTGCTCCCTTTGCCCGAAACATTGAGCACTTGGGAAGATGCCCTGTTCTAAACCCGTTATAAACACGATATCAAACTCTAAGCCCTTGGCTATATGCACCGTCATAATATGCACTTTGTCGCCATCGCCATCATCTTTGTCGGAATCCGTGAGCAAAGCCACCTCCTGCAGATAGTCTGTCAGCGTGAGAGCGTGCAAATTCCCCTCCTCGCGCTGCCTTTGCACAAACTGGCTCATTCCACTCAGTAGCGAAGAGTAGTTATCCATCGTATCCTTACCTTCCGCACTCATATCAGACTGTGCAAGAGCCATCAGTCCGCTCTCTTTCAGCACACGCTGTCCCAATTGATAGGCATCGAGGAGAGTAAGGTCGTCAATAAAACTACGCATCATCGCAGCAAAGGACAGTAACCTGTTCTTTGTGCCATTATTGACCTGCAATCCGTATAGCTCCGGCTGTTGCACCACATTCCACGGCGTGGTATGCTCCTGTTGGGCACAAGCAAAAACCTTATTGACAGTAGTGTCGCCTATACCGCGCGCAGGGAAGTTGATAATGCGGCGCAGAGCTTCCTCATCGTTGGGATTAACGATTAGACGGAGGTAAGCCATTACATCGCGCACCTCTTTCTTTTCATAAAAGGAATTGCTGCCGAACACAATGTAAGGAACGCCATTCTTACGCAGCGCCTCCTCAATAATACGGCTCTGCCCGTTGGTACGATAAAGTATAGCCATCTCCGATAAGCTCACACCCTCTTGCCTTAGCGTCTTTATACGACGGCAAAGCATCTCGGCCTCCTCCATGTCGCTGGTCAACTCGTTGAGAAGAAGGGGGCTACCCTCCTCGTTCTCACTGTAAATGTTCTTACGGATTTGCCATTCGTTTTTTTGAATTAGCGAATTGGCCGCATTCACTATATTCTGAGTAGAACGATAGTTTCGCTCCAAGCGGAAGATCTGCGTACCTTCAAAAAACTTAGTATAATTGAGCATATTGTCTATGCGCGCCCCACGAAAGCTATAGATACTCTGTGCATCATCACCTACAGCAGATATATTGCCGTGTTCTACGGCAAGCTGTTTGAGAATTTCAAACTGAGCTTTGTTGGTATCTTGAAACTCATCGACCAACAAATACCGAAACTTGTCAGCATACTTCTGACGCACTTCATCGTAATCATCAAAAAGTTTAAAGGTGTACAGCAACAAGTCGTCGAAATCCATAACATTGGCCTGATGACACCGGTTGGAGTATGTTGCATATATTTTACCCAACCAAGGCACCCTATCCATGTAGTCGCGAGTATTTAGTTCTCTATCTTTTTGATATTCGTCGGGAGTCATTAAGCCATTCTTGGCCTTCGAGATGCGCGATGCCAGTAATTGGGGTTTATAAACCTTGTCATCAAGCCCCATTCCCTTGACAATAGTCTTAAGCAGCGAGCGCGTGTCGACGGGTTGATAGATAGTGTAATTAGAGTCGAAACCGAAAACATGCGCCTCCTGCCGGAGAATGCGACTGAAGATGCTGTGAAAAGTACCCATCCAAAGGGAGCGTGCTTTAACCACACCAACAATTTTTTCAATGCGTTCACGCATCTCTCGCGCAGCCTTATTGGTGAAAGTCAAAGCAAGAATATTCCACGGCTCCACGCCATTCTCCAACAAATACGCAATCTTTGTGGTAAGAACCGTCGTCTTACCCGACCCCGCACCTGCAACAATAAGCGACGGACCTTCAGTATGCTCTACCGCCGCGCGCTGTGCTGCGTTGAGAGAGGCAAGAAAAGGAAAATCCATAGACATAATCAGCCGCAAAATTACAAAAAAAAACGCAAACAGCAAAATCCTCGTGAAGGGTGTAGCACAGAACAATGTTTATGCGTTCACAAGACAAAAAGAAGGTTCCACAACACCGAAGCTTAATAGCGAAGCGTTGAGCCAGGGTAGGCATCAAGAGCGTGGCGGAGGATTTCCATAGCCTTGCCGAGCTCCTCCTTGTTCAA
Source organism: Prevotellaceae bacterium (assembly GCA_022508585.1). Lineage (GTDB taxonomy): Bacteria > Bacteroidota > Bacteroidia > Bacteroidales > Bacteroidaceae > UBA6382. The sequence continues at coordinate 7,197 of JAFLUU010000011.1, forward strand.
GACATAGGCCATACGCACCTCGTCGTGCCCCATGCCGGGGGTAGTGTAGAAGCCAGATGCCGGAGCCATGAAGATGGTCTGCCCCTCGTAACTAAAATCGCTCAGACACCACTGGCAAAATTTGTCGGCATCGTCTATGGGTAACCTAACGACAGTGTAGAAAGCGCCCATAGGGATTGGAGTATAACAGCCGGGGATTTTGTTGAGCTGGTCGATGAGAAACTTGCGGCGCTCAACATATTCGTTGTAAGTAGCGAGCATATAGTCCTGCGGCGTATCGATAGAAGCCTCGGCCACGAGCTGACCTAATAAAGGCGGACTTAGCCTCGCTTGGCAGAACTTCATAACATTTCGCTTCAGTTCCTTATGCTTTGTGATTAGTGCGCCGATGCGTATGCCGCACTCGTTATACCGCTTGGAGACGGAGTCAATCAGTACCACATTCTCCTCGATGCCCGGCAGGTGGAAAGCCGAAATATACGGCGCGCCGGTGTAGCAAAACTCTCGATAGACTTCATCGGAGAACAAAAACAGATTATGTTTCAGCACCAAGTCGCGTATCTGCAGCATCTCCTTCATTGTATAAAGGTAGCCCGTCGGATTGTTGGGGTTGCAGATAAGTATGCCTTTGGTTCTTGGGGTTATGAGCTTCTCAAACTCTTCCAACGGTGGCAACTCAAAACCATTTTCTATGCTCGAAGGGATTGTTACGATTTTTGCACCGGCAGAAATAGCGAAAGCCATATAGTTGGCGTATGCCGGCTCGGGAACGATTATCTCGTCGCCCGGATCTAAGCAGGCCATGAAAGCAAACAACACTGCCTCGGAACCTCCTGTGGTAACGATGATGTCATCTACATCTACCTTGATGTTAAAACGATGATAATATTCTCTCAATTTCTGTCGGAGAGAGAGCAATCCTTCCGAGGGACTGTATTCTAATACATTGCGGTCGATATGCTTCAGCGCTTCGAGGGCTTCCGGCGGCGTAGGCACATCCGGCTGTCCGATGTTGAGGCGATATATTTTTATTCCTTTGGCTAAGGCTTCGTTGGCCAGCGGCACTAATCTTCGAATGGGGGAAGCCGGCATTTCCTTGCCGCGCTGAGATACTTGAGGCATAATGTTTTTTGTTCTGTTCGTTGATTATTCGTGTGCAAAGATAATATAAAAAATTGATAGTCCGTGCTTTTGACAATACGCATACGGGAACTGGTGCCTCGGAATGCAGAAAAAGGATACCGACATTCGGGTATCGCAGCATGAAAAGTGGGTAACGAAACGCATAAAGTGAGTATCGCGCCGCACAAATTACCTATCGTACAGTGCGGTTTTGCTTAAAATTCAGTATTGCGCAGATTGACAATTGACCGTAATTTTGCAGCGCCTTTCTCAAGGCACTACAACACATTATACAGATGAAAGTACAAACGATTATCAAGCATTCACTGCTGGCTGCGACTTTAGCGTTAAACATCAGCACAAATGCACAAGAGAGCCAGGACGCGTTCCGTGTCCGCGCCACTCACATTAATGCTGCCCACGAGCTTGGGCTCGATGGGCAGGATTCTCTGCAATATGGCGGCTGGCAACAGTATCGCATCGGCGGCTACGGCGACATGGTGGCCGCCTTTAAGGACTACGGCACCAACCGCTTTTACGGACACCCCGAAGGCAATCCAAAGGAGCACCGCAGTACGATCAGCATTCCGCGCTTTGTGGTGGCCGGCGACTACAAATTCAACAGTAAGTGGGTGCTTGGTGCAGAGATTGAGTTTGAAAGCGGCGGCACCGGCACGGCCTACGAATTGGAGAACACGGAAAACGACGAGTATGAAACGGAAATAGAAAAGGGCGGCGAGGTTGCGTTAGAGCAGTTCCACATCACACGCCTCATCAACCGCTCGTTCAATATTAGAGTCGGTCATTTCGTGCTGCCGGTGGGGCAAAACAACGCTCATCATGAGTCTATAACATTTTTCGGCACTGTCCGCCCGGAGGGAGAGACGACTATCGTGCCTAACACATGGCATGAAACAGGCCTTGAACTGTTCGGCACACTCGGGCGCAAGGTCTGCACATTCGACTATCAGCTTATGGTGGTGGCCGGACTGAATGCGCAAGGCTTCAACCGCAACAACTGGGTGGCTGGCGGCAAGCAGGGAATATTTGAAGAAGATAACTTCACCTGCCCTGCCTATGTGGCTCGCGCAGACTGGCGCCCAATAAAAGGACTGAGGCTCGGCGCTGCGTTCTACTACTGCCCAAACACTCTCGACAATGCCGAAAAGACACATAACTTCAGCACTTACACCTCCGGCAAAGCTCCGCTGCGCCTGTATAACATTGAAGGACAGTACCGCAACAACTTTATAGAGGCGCGTGCCAATGTGCTGTGGGGAAGCCTCGGCAATTCCGACGCTATCAGCAAGGCCAACAACAACGCCTACAAAAATTCCCCCTACTCCAAAGTGATGCCGGTGGCTCACCGCTCCATTGCCTGCGGCGGCGAGGTCGGAGTGAACTTGCGGGGCTGCATTAACACTGTCAGGATGCCGGAGATAATTCCGTTCGTCCGTTATGAGCACTACAACCCACAGCAATCATTGGCAAAAGGATTGGGCGCAATGTCTTCGCCGGCGGCAGGCAGACTAAAAACGGACATATATATCGTGGGCGCGAACTGGAGAGCATTGCCTAACCTCGTGATTAAGGCCGACTACACTAACCGTCGTATCGGTGGCGGCGACTTTAACAGCGAAAATGAGCTGGCTATCGGCGTGGCATGGGCAGGTTGGTTCAGCAAGCATTAAGATACCGAGATTTAGATAACACATTATAATAAAGATTTATTATGAAGCGAAACAGTTTATTTATTAGCGCACTCGCAATGATGCTATGCCTTGCGTCCTGCTCCGAGAGCGATGGCAATAATGGCGGCGATATTACCGAAGACGAGGCGCAAAATCTTGAGTACACCGGCGAAAACGCCGCTGCGTGGGGCAATTATGCCGTCAATGTGGCGCGCCTGTTAGCCAACGACTCCAAAAACCTGTACGACGAGTGGAACAACCGCTTTGCCGACGATTTTAAGAACCACACGAGCGGCTCCGGGTACAACACAGCTGTCGAATGCGTGCAGGAAATCATCGCCGGCTCTATCGACATCGCCACAGAAGTCGGCACCGCCAAGATTGGCGAGCCTGTGGGCTACTGGCGCAGCGGACAGCGCAACAAAGCTCTCTACGCCGTGGAGAGTTGGTACTCCTACCACTCGCGCGAAGACTACATGAACAACATTCTCTCCATTGCCAACTCTCTGCTCGGCACGACCATCGACATTGAAAACAATACTCCCCTCTCCGACGAACACAAAGAGCTTGCCGACGACAACTCCGTCTACGGAAAAGGCCTGCAGAACAGCGATATGCGCGAATCGGTGGAAGCCGTATGGCAAAACATCGTGATTGCTCACAATGCAATCTACAATATTCCCAATCCGTTCCGCAATAATATCGGCTCGCCCAAGGCTGCAGAGGCTATGGACGCCTGTAGCGCCCTCTCCAAAAGCCTTGAGGCACTCAATGCGCGCATAGAGCAGGGCAAGCTCAGTGAAAAGGATGCTCAAGACATCGTCAATCAGTTTGTCGATGTGGTCGTGATGCCTACTTACAAGACTTTGGTAGAGAAAAACAATATACTGCAAGCTGCCGTCAGCACTCTGCAGAAGCAGCCCTCCAATGCTGCCTTCAAGGCCGCCTGCAACGCATGGTTAGAGGCGCGCAAGCCTTGGGAGTCCAGCGAAGCGTTCCTGTTCGGCCCAGTTGCTGAACTCGGGCTCGATCCGAACATGGACTCCTGGCCTCTCGATGCCGTGGGTATCGCCAATCTGCTCAAATCGCAGAAGTGGAGCGACATGGAGTGGAGCGGTGAATACGAAGAGCCCGACGGAAATGACACCTCCGACAGAGCAGCGGCAATAGAGGCCGCCCAAGCTCTGCGTGGCTTCCACACTTTAGAGTATCTGCTGTTCAAAAACGGCAATCCGCGCACGATAAAGTAAATCAGTATGCAAATAGTTTAAGTGTTAGTTACCCAAGGTGAAGGCGGGATCAGCAATCCCCCTTCACACTTGCGGTATAATTACAATAACTTCAGATTTCTTTACGACCTACACGCTTAAATTATCACATATCTGTAACTTTGCATATATTTATGAGACTGATTGTTTCTATATATATAGGTATATGTCTGTGCCTGTCGTGCACTGTAGACTCCGATGGGCTCGACAGCTTCCTCGAGACCCACTCGCAGGAACTGGAGAACTACGCTCTCTCGGCTGGCACCTCTACTATATTCAATAACTCCTCCAAAGCATTCGACACTGATGCCGAATGGCTCGGCGGCACCTACTCCGCACGCTTCCAGACCGGCGACAGGCTATACGACAATGTTACCGAGAATTACGGTCCCGTCTATGCAGGCTATTCCTGCGGCAGTTGCCACATGAACGCCGGGCGTACCAGCCCGGGAGTGTGGAATCGCATCGGCGAAGACGCTGACGGCAATCCTGTATACGGTTCCGGGACCAACGGCATGTCGGCTATGCTCGTCTACATCGCCCGTAAGAACGGCGCGTTCTTCCAAGGGTACGGCCGTGTGCTGCATGATCAGACTATCTACGGAGTTACAGCGGAGGGCAAGCTGCAAGTACGCTGGGATTTCGAGAAAGGCTATTTTCCCGACGGAGAAGAGTACGAGCTCGCCAAGCCAAACTACACTATCGTGCAGTGGTATAAAAAGATGTGGGACAATATCAAAAAGGATTCCGTCGAAATACGCCCCGAAGACCTCTTTTGTACCGTTCGTATCCCATTGCGGCATGTAGGCATGGGGCAGATGATGGCCATAGACCGTAATGAAATCGAACAGCTGGCGCAAAAGAGCTATCCCGAATACGGCATTTCCGGCAGATGCAACTATATCACCGAAAAGGGCATTACCGGTGTCGGACTCTCCGGCAATAAGGCGCATCATCTCGACCTTACCGTGGAGCTTGGCTTCTCTTCCGACATGGGCGCCACCAATTCTCGCTATCCCGAGGAGATTTGTGAAGGACAGTTGCAAATGACAGAAGGCTCGATGATGGGGCTGACCTACGACAAGCTCGATGTGTCTACACAAGATATGGAATGCGTAGACCTGTACCTCCATAGCCTCGGTGTGCCTGCTCGCAGACTCGGCAGCAAGACTACCAATGTTACATTGATCACATCTGACGGCACTCCTATCATAATCACGGAGCGTGAAGCCGTAACTAAGGGCGAGCAGGCCTTCTATCAGGCCAAATGCCACCTTTGCCATGTTACCACGCTCCACACTCGTCCGCGCGGAGCCACACTTCTCAACGGCACAGAGCTTCCTTGGCTCGGCAGCCAGACCATTCACCCCTATTCCGACTACCTTTTACACGATATGGGCTCGGAAATTATGGGCGTGGGGCTCAATGACAACTATGTCAGCGGACTTGCGCGCGGCAACGAATGGCGAACAACGCCGCTGTGGGGCATAGGACTGCAAAAGAAGGTAAACGGCCACACCTGCTTCCTCCACGATGGGCGCGCACGCAACTTTACGGAAGCAATCCTTTGGCACGGAGGCGAGGGAGAGGCAAGTAAAAATCTTTTCCGCAAGATGGATAAATCCGACCGTCAAGCTCTAATCAAATTCCTCGAATCGTTATAATCCCAACCTGTAAAAACACAATAATGAAAACACTATACATAGCAATACTTTCGATCATAGCCACACTTACCGCAGCGGCGCAAACCGACACATACGACACCGAGAACGGCATCGTAACCATAGGTGCAGACCGTATGTTCCAAATCGAGAGCAAGGATTCGAAATTCTCCTTCAAGCCCTACCTCATGATGCAGACCACCGGCAACTATAACTACTACGACGATGAGGGGCTCGACAAAGCCTACAACCAAGACAACATCGCCAACTCCGGTTTCAGCTTTCCCTATGCCGTGCTGGGCTTCACGGGTAAGGCATACGATATGGTAACCTACAATCTGAGCATCAATGCCGCCAAATCCGGCGGCGAGCTGCTGCAGCAGGCTTGGTTCGATGTAAGACCCGGCAAGGTCTTCGGAATTAAAGTCGGCAAATTCAAAACTCCTTTCAGCCACGCCTACCTCACTACTCTGGGCGAGACACTGATGCCCAATCTGCCTTTGTCGCTCACTGCCACTACCATAATGCCCTATGTGCTCAATGCCGTAACTCCAAAGATTGGCACAGGCTTCGACCTCGGCATAATGGCTCACGGCCAGCTCGGCAAATGGTGGGGCTATGAGGCTGGCCTATTCAACGGTACCGGCTCATCCGTCAACACTGCCACCAAAACTCTATCCGACGATTGGCACATTCCCTCCCTGCTCTACGCCACCCGTCTCGCGTGGACTCCGATGGGCGCCATGCCCGCCACTCAAGGCAACCCAGAAATGGTCGATATGAACAAGCTGCAGCTCGCCGCCTCTGCCAGCATCAATGTGGAGAGTGAAAACGAGAGTACCAACGACACTCGCCTCGGTTTGGAAGCTGCGTGGCTCTACCGCAAACTATATCTCGGCGGAGAGTTATACTATATGCATGTGGGCTTTACCGAACGGCAGAAGATAGATGACAGTTTCAACTATTGGGGCGGCTATGTGCAGGGCGGCTACTTTGTGGGCAAGCAAACACAGCTTGCACTGCGCTACGATTTTCTCGACCGCAACGGCACAGGCAAGGACGGCTATCTCAATATGCCCGCTGTAGGTATCAATTACTTTATCAAAGGCGCGGGATTAAAACTTTCCGCCATGTATCAATATGTGGGGCGTTGCGGCCATGCCACCCAGCTCGACCGCGACAACGATGACATCGGCCTCGCCAAGCACTCGGCTTGCGTCATGCTGCAATACACTTTCTAAATCCGCGACATGAGACACCCAATCATTTGCTTCGCTGCCCTTAGCCTCGCTCTCAGTCTTACCGGCTGCGACGACGGCTACATCGAAGACCCCGTAAACCAATATTTCGGCGACAGTTACACGGTGCAGATTAAGGGCTGCTTTAACTCTGCCGACAGTTGGACAGGCAAATACACCGTCGCCGCAGCCTGCTTTGACGGCAGCTCGCCCTACTCCCTCACCCAAACGGCGCTGCCCAGCGAGGAGAACGGAGAAATACAAACACTCACACTTACCAATGTCTCCACCAAGGCGAAGAGCATCGAGATTGTCGTCATGAGCCCATTGCGCGAGAGGATTGCCACTCTCTACTCATACGAAATTCGTGCCGACCGGCGCATTGGCGACACCATCAAGGTAGATGTAGGCAGCATCGATGTCGGTATGTTCAGCACTATCAATAAAGCCGTGTTCCAAGGCGAGCAAACCAACTGCGCGCGTTGTCATTCTGCCGTCAATCCGGCAGCAAACCTTGACCTAACGACAGCAAACGCTTATCACAACCTTGTCGGCGTACAGGCAAGTGCTGACACTGCCATGAGCAGAGTTGTGGCAGGCAATGCCTCGAAGAGTTTTCTGTATAGAGTAATTACCGAGGGCGACCAGAGCGTCAGTTATTCCCACCCCGCCCTGTTCGTCAACGAGAGTACCGCTCCCTTTGTTGAGATAATCCGAAACTGGATTGACAGCGGAGCAACAGAATAACATTGCACCAGACACACTAAATTTCGGCAAGATGAAGAAAACGTACAAGATTCGGCTAACCATGCAGCGCACAGCCTTCGCTCTCTACGCTGTACTCATTATTGTCATGGCCACCGCTACCATTGTCGAGGACACTTGCGGTACAGCGGTAGCCCAGAACCATATCTATGGAGCTTGGTGGTTTGAGCTGCTGTGGGCACTTGCTCTCATCTGTTCGCTGCCATGTGTAACAAGCCATCTGCGTTGGGCGAAACGCCTAATAAAAAGAATGGGCAACCATCGTAAAGCGACTATCGTCCTGTTGCTACTTGGCATCAGTTTAACCGCCTCTGCCACTCGAGTGGTGAAGCGAGCACAAGCCGACAGCATGATTCGGCAGCAGGTAGTTTACAATGGCCGCATCTGTCCGCTCAACACTCCAGCCCGCGATTTTGTGCTCAAACTCACAGGCAGCACCTCTTGGCGCGACCTCACTCCCGAGCAGGTCATTCTCTCGTGGGCATTGTACCCCGAAGACTGGAAAGATGTAGCCATGATTCGCGTGAAGAAAGCCGCCTTGCGCGATATGCTCGGCATTGAGGGGCGTTATGCTAAGTTCGCCGACTTTTTCGATGCGAATGGTAACTACAAACTCCGCGCCGACCAATTCCCCGACATCGACGAACGACTGACTCTCATCGTTCTTGCCACAAAGGGCGAGCTATTCCGTCCGCTGCCCGAGGGACTCGCCCCAATCTCTCAGCGGCGCATCAGCGCAGAGCTACTCTATAATGCCGTTCCGTGGGACATTATATTGTTTGCCTCTTGCTTCACTTTAGCATTCTTTATATTCTTTATCAAAATAAGCAAACATGGTAATAAACAATTGACTATCGTTTTTCGTATCTTGACAACGATACTTGTTTTACTGCTCGTGCTCAGCCTCGGGCTGCGCTGGTACATCTCTGACCATATACCGGTGAGCAATACCTACGAGACACTGCAGACCATAGCCCTCACAGCATTAGTCATAGCCAGTGTTTCGCGTCGATATGCCGCAGAGGCTCTATTGGTGAGCGCAGCCACTCTGCTCGTGGCACACCTCGGCGCACTCGACCCACAGGTAACACCGCTTATGCCTGTGCTGCAAAGTCCTTGGCTATCATCTCATGTTACCACAATCATGATTTCCTATTGCCTTTTCGCCATGTTACTATTCCGTCCTAACCGTGCAATGCTCATCTGGGCAGAGGCGCTCTTAGGCATCGGTATCATCTTAGGCTCCGTATGGGCAAAGACAGCGTGGGGCACTTATTGGAGCTGGGATCCCAAGGAGACATGGGCACTCATCTCGTTCCTCATATATATGTATCCTCTCCACCCACGCATACTGCCGTGGTTTCAGCACGAAAAACACCTGCGCCTTTACCTCAGACTCGCATTTCTCACGATATTGATGACCTATTTCGGTTGCAATTATCTACTCTCCGGGCTGCATAGCTACGCAGGATAAACATTTGCTATTTAGTTTTTTATTTGTACCTTTGCCAGCGATTATGAAACATATCACCAAGCGCATACCCTCCCTTCGAGCCACTATAACGCTCACCGCCTTCAGTGCAGGCAGTGTCAGCGAGATTCACGCCATGCTCAGCATAGAGCCCAACGGCGACACATTCGCACAACAACAGCAACGCGTCATAGCAGCCGAGGCAGAGCTGATGCAGATGCCCGAGCTGCAAGGAGCCAAGCCAGTGATGAAGCGTTATTTCCTCAGCGATGCAGCCAATCAAGTGCCGGAGATTGCAGAGCAAGACACCTGCACCGTATCCTACATACAGCAACCGCCGCTCGATGGTTCCAAACTTGCCGTGTGGCTATATCTCCAGACAGACACCGACATTCACACCGAGGGCAACACCACCGTAGTTGAGCATAATGGCTATCGCCACATCTGGACAATGGGGCTATGCAACACCGAGGCCGAGACATCTTATATGCAAACTTGGAACACACTTATCAACTATATCGACATACTTCGCCAACACGATGCCACGCTTGAGCAAAACTGCGTTCGCACATGGTTTTTCGTGCGCGATGTTGACACCCAGTATGCCGGTCTCGTCAAGTCGCGACGCGAGTGTTTCAATGAACAGGGACTCACTACCAACACCCACTATATTGCCTCCACAGGCATAGGCGGCACGCCGGCCGATGCCCGAGCTATCGTGCAACTTGGCGGTTATGCGCTGACAGGCTTCCAGCCCGAGCAGCAACGCTATCTCTATGCTCCTACCCACCTCAACCGCACCTCCGACTACGGCGTAACCTTTGAGCGTGGTACACTTCTGCAATTCGGCGACCGCAACCATATCTATATTTCCGGCACCGCATCTATAGACAACCGAGGCGAGGTGCTCCATGTCGGCGATATTCGCCTGCAAACTCGGCGTATGTGGGAGAATGTAGAGAAATTATTAGAAGAAGGCGGCATGACCTATCAAGATGTAATGCAAATCATCGTCTACCTGCGTGACGGCGCAGACTATTCGGTCGTCAACGCCATGTTCCGCGAGCGTTTCCCCGATATTCCCTTTATCATCACCCTTGCTCCTGTCTGCCGCCCCACATGGCTCGTAGAAATGGAGTGCATCGCCGTCAAAGCTGCCGACAACCCCTACCCTGCTTTATAATTTTGCAATATTATAGTTTCGTCTGCCTAAATGCCATTTTGCTATAGTGTAAATTATTGCATTATCCCAAAACAAATTGCGCCCTTTGCGCCTATGAACGAGACACTTATAGGCAAACGAACAATTGAACGAACATTGCGAGACCAAAAAGCAAAAGTTGGCAATTGGTCAAACAAGCGTTTATCAAAATCAATCCCCACGAAGTAGTTTTTTTTAGAGGTTACCTAACACCTCTACCACCTCACACCTTATAGATGCGTGCGCGTTTCAGAAATGTGCGTGTTTGTTGAAGCAATGCGCGTGCGCGTTTTATCTTTGCGCGACCTCGCCAGCAACAAACTGCGTGCTACTGAAAACTATGTGCGTGCGCGTTTCTACGCCAACGCAGTTAGTTGAAGAGTTCAACGCAGTTAGATTTCACGCCGATGCACTTAAATTTAATACCCTCACACGCAGCAAAAACAATGACAAGATTTAGTGTACGAAAGGAGTTCGCATTTTGCTCTAACAAATAGGCGATTAGTGGGAAGTTGTAACTGCAACGTTTTTTGCAAGCGAAAAATTTAATACCAACGATAAAATAATGCGCGTAAGGCTAAAAGTCTTGCGCGCATTTTACAATTTAGTTTGTGTCTTACTTCTTTTGCTGTCTGTATTTACTCGGAGTTAAACTTTTTGAATATAGTTCTTCCGTTTGAATTGTTAGTCCTTCGGCACCAACAGAACGTGAAGGAGTATAATTATTGTTTCTTAGTGTAATTTTATAAACATGATTTCTTAATAACGGCCATGGCATATTTTGTGCGTGATTACTCTGCACTAATTGCTCATAAGCCCCCTCATTTCCCATTCTATGATTAAGGTTTTCAGAAGGAGCAATGCCTGAGATATAATAAAAGCCTGTTGAACATCCAGGAGAATTAGTAGAATTAGTAATTGTTTCAAAAGAGGTAAAGTCTGCCAAGGTTATACCATAGCGAGATTGTCCTATTTGAACCATCCAATAACTAAAAGTACCTTTGCCTGAGCCTTTTTCATCAAGGTTGGACAAATCTGACGGATCATTAATATTACGCTCGCCAGTATATACGACATAATGATAATAACCATCACCATCTAAATAAAAATCATCACAAATATCGTAAGTATTACGCTGAACACATGAATTGAAAATTTGTGGGAATTTATTTTTTGGGTTTTTCTTGTATTCTTCAAGCTGTTCTATTAAATTTTGGTCTCCATGAAAATCCCAAAAACCTTTTTCATACCATGCGCCATAAAACCAAGCCATTCTTCTTTGGTATTCTGGTTTAGAATCTTCTGCAGTATTGTAACCAGCAAGCTGCGAAATCGGACCATAGGCAAGAATATCGAACCACTCACACGTTTCTCCATTACCTTTGTCATCCTTTTCATGAGCGTATCGAGTACCATCCCAAATTTCATCGGTCGGTGTCCAAACGTTCATAGGTTCACATCGTGCATAAATGTTGGGATAATATAATAAAACAAAGTCTGCTTTTTTCGGAAGCACTAATTCCAATTTTACAACAGAGCGCAACAAAGAAATTGATTTAAATGTATAATCTTCAGTTTCCTGTCCGTCAGTTATCTTAGATAAATTAAATGGTGTTCCTTTTACCCAATTTTTAATTGGTGCAAATGCTTGAATACCATACATCGGAATAGGATGTTCCTCACCAAGGTGGGCAAATTTTCTAATATCTGACTTATTCCCTGCACTTGTTCTATTATCCTTATCGTTTGTTCCCCAATAAATCCATGTTGATGTGGCTCCCATAGTAGCACGAACTCTCCCATCTATAGCTTCTGTAGTCTTGCCAGAAATAAAATCATAAAAGTCTAAATATCTATACCAATATTGAAATTTTGGATTTAATTTTATATAGTCTGATGTTTCTGGATTTTCTTTTCCGTAACTTTCCCAATTTTTCCCTTCATATACTGGATCATATTGACAATGATGTAAATCGTACACCTTTATAATTTTATTAGTATCTGCTTGCAAAAATTTAGCATTAGCACTTCCCCACCTTGTCTCAGTTGTTTTCCAATCTGGACCATTTTCTATAGAATATCCTCCTTTTGTTAATACATCAGTATCAATATCTACAGAAGAACTGCCAGTCTTTTGTCGTCCGAAAATACCCATATTCCACTCCTTTTTAGGACGATTAGCAAGAATGGCTATTTTAAATGCAGGTAGAGTTTTTTTTATTTTCTCACCATTATCATTAGTAATAGTTTCATATTCTGCTTTATTATAATAGATGTCTTCACCATTTTCATACTTATCATCTATATCCTCACCTGTTAACACTCTACGAATTTGTTCCCAATTCCAACCTTCTTCTTCATCATTACCATAGGGATATATGGGGACTGACACCATCCATTCCGAGAAATCATTATCGTCTTTATTAGGAACGACTTTCTTTACCCAGCGACTCTTGGACTCGAAAAGGAAACGATCTTGTCTATCAAAAAACAATACACGAAATTTTTCTGGATCGATATAATTTTCAAGCCTTTGTAACTCAGCTGCCTTATCATTAGATGCTGCAATAGCTTGTACTCCACCCATATTGTCAAGCGTTACTGTGAAATTCAAAGCATAGCCATCGGTAAAAATTTCTGGTATTTCATTTTCACCGATAGAAGTCTGTATGTCATCGTCTATACACGACACAAAAGACATACATATTAATAAAAAAATTATAATTTTATCTTGCATAATTACTAATTACTAGGTGTTGGATTATTCGGTAATTTAATATCTTGTTCTATACTATGCCAATCAAGTATTTTTATAGTAAAGTTTATTTGGTCATTAAGGCCTACACGTTCGGGGACGATAGGTTGATATATATCGTCTACAGGTATTCCTATAGATGTGATGTTATTAAGAACGAATTGATACCAATTATTGCGTACCACACCATAACGATTTGGAGTTTCTTCACTTGCTGTAGGATTATCTATACCATGAGCATAATACATCTTACCATTATTGAAATGGTCTACCGCACCGAGCCATTCATAGAGAAGCGATTTGAGAAAATTTTTATCACCTTTTTGTATGCCATTATCATTCGTATATCCTTTAATCACATTTTTATTTGGGACTATAGTTCCAATACTATCTTCCGTTGTTTCGTATATAGTTATAAATGGTTGTGTAGAATTATTTCCTATTGCTAATCGTCCATTTTCCATAAGATTATCAATCCATGGTAAGCGTTTACCATCACCTTTACGAAGCGTAGCTATAGCCGTAGTCAAATCACTATTACGAAACGTTTCGGTATTAAGAATGTCATCCTCTGTCAATGGTTGCCATTTACCACTTTCATCTTTATAATAAAGACTATATTCTCCCGAAGGTTCAATAATCAATTGTTGTTTTGTTGTGCCATGTGCTGTCCAATCTGTATAATGAGTAAAAACCATCGTCTTTTGAGACTTTAGATACTGGTTAAAATCGTGTATCAAAGCTGCAAGGCATTCTCTCTCCGATAAATAATAAAGACCATTGCGGTCACGATACAAATCGTGCGCCACATATTCATCTGAATTATCTAAATCAATTTGTAACTCTGCACCTACAAGAAGATGTGAACAAGCAAGTAACTCTTCTCTATCATCTAACTTGCCTTCAACGGCAGCAGCGTTATAAGTATTCTCTGGAGTATAGACAGATTTAGTCATATTGCCATTATCTAAAGCTAAAGACTGAAATGAGAAATTTCGTAAGAGATTTTCATTGTTGCTATTAGATATATTTGCCGAATAATACGGACAAGCAACACTACTCTTTGCATCCATTGCCCTACGATACTGCCAAGGATAACTATCATTGTTATAATGGTTATCTTCAGCCCAATACGTACGATAATTGGCATTATCATTCCAACCATTATAATAATTAGCGTTTGGATCAAAATCTTTAAAAAAGAAATTCGTATTTTCCAAAGCATTAATATTCCAGCCCGTTACGTTTATTTGCCATTTCTTTGCGACATATTCTGGACTACCATCTGTTTCTTTAAAACCATTAAAAAAAATCAAATCAGCTTTCTGACTCGGTTGAAAAATCCAACGTTTATTTTCTTCATCTATCTCTTTCGCTCTGTTTTCCGAAATTTTCAACGAGAACTTTGCCAACATACGTTCCACATGGATAGTTATAACTTTTTCCTTATCAAATTCTCCTACTCTTTGCTTCATCAACTCTACATCTATCGGGACTGCATTATAGAACTTACTATCCTTGACATAAGAAGAGTTGGTCATTGTAAAGAAGCCATTATCATTATAACCTATAGCTTTTATAGCCTCTATCTCTTCTTGTTCAGTGCTATATTCAGTGTTACATTTCCAAAGTGTACCTAAAAATTGTTCTATATTTGTTTTTTTTGCTTCTCCTAACAAAAAACCATAGGTACTTTCTGAAGCATTAAGAACAATAATACAAGAAATATTAGACGGAAAACGAACTATCTCACCATCTTCATCTTCATTTTCAATTGTAATTTTAGCTCCGTAGATAGCTTCTACCTTTTCATGCCATTGATGATCTTTGTTTGTAATCATTGTGCTATCTGCGAGTTCTAACGAAACACTTGTAAAAAACTCACCAGCCTGTTCTCCATTATTATAAAAGAAAAAAGCATAATTTCCCTCTTTTCCTATTTTATGCTCATAATCAGAACCTTCTACAAGATTGCCACTATTAAGAAAAGTTGAATTATCGCCAGAATTTAAATCATTGGAGTCATCGTTACCCTCTGTCGCGCGGGTAGCGATGTCTCCAGTGTCTATTTGAAATAAGAATGTATAAACACGATCTCCCGGAGTTATGCCACTGCTATCCTTTGCATCATCGGTGTAACTATCGGTAATGCATGACGCGAAGGCAAATATTACGAGAAATGCCAATGAAAGACGTACTATATTTTGACGTAGTTGCATAATTGGGGAGGAAATGCTTATAAATCTTTATTATAATTCTATATCATTGATGCGTACGGTCCACCAGTTGACGGATATTCTGGTTGAAACCCATACATTATGCGTAAGGAAGAACATCATTGTCCATCGGCTCTGGCGGTCAAGAAACTCCTGATCGCCCTTAATCCAGCTATCACCAAAACCTTTGATTGCCGACAAGTAAGTGATTAAGGGAATATTGATAATCTCCCTATCGTTACCTTGACTATCCTTCTCTTTGTTGCAAGTTACTACTAAGCGTGCAGTGGGCAAGTGCTCTATCAGTAAACGTGAGGTCGAGAACTCTGCACAAGCTACTTGCACAGGGCGGTCTTCGTTTACAATAGTAGGATCGCCATCTTTAGAATATTTTAATTCTTCTTCTGAAACAGAACCCATCACGCGGTTTTCTGCTGCATAAGGAGTGTAGTAAGGTTGGAAATCTTCTGTTGCAATAGAGATTGCCTTATTCTGACCATCAAGAACGAAGTTGTCGTCGATTATCTTGAAATCATAGTCTGCATAATCCAGATGATAAGGACTTGAAAGTTCTTGAAGTATAATCTGAATATTGTTGGTATTCTTAATCAGATATACTGTTTCCTCTCTATAATTAGAATTGATATCTTCTTCAGTCAAAGTGAAATCAAGTGTACCATAGAAAAGGCCACCTGTGCGCTCTTCGATATTATGGAGCTGCTTTTTGCTTACGCCCTGCTCATTAAGCGGGAGCGTAACGCGAATGTCGTCTGTGGTATTGCTACGAGTGTCGGTAGCAGTCCAATCGGAAGTGAGCTCAAAGGCTGAATGCTCACAAGCTGTACCACCATAGACAACGAGATGATAACTACCGGCTTCCAATGGTATGTCCATTCTGTAGCTCTCGCTCTGGAGTGCATTGGAGGTCTCGGTAAACTGTGTTACATAATTGCCTTTGTCGTCAAAGACAAGAACATTGACGCAATCCACATTGCCCATAAAGGCATTGGCATTAGGCTCCATGTGGTAATCATAGACGAACCTCAAGGCAATACCGAGATAACAATCCGGATCATCATCATATACTGACATCGAATCGCATGAGCTGAACCCCATGACGAGACACAGCGCCCCGAGGGCAGGGAGCTTCTTTGCTCCCTGCCTCAGCATAGCGTTGAGTTTGTAAATGCTATTCAATCTCATGGTTTCGTAGCATATAAGTTTATAATCTTATTTCTTCTTACTTAGAATTCTATATCGTTTACACGAACAACCCAAGGCAGAACCTCTACTCGTACCTGGATATAGTCAAGTTCCTCCTCATCCGGATCTTCGGGCTCTGAAGGATCGGGATCATGACCAGGAATGCCAGGGTGGCCAAACTTGTTAATCTTGGTTACAGCGAGCTTGTAAACGTTGTTACGAACGGTAGCGAACTCCATATTACCCATACGACCAGACTTGAGGTTGTCGTTATGGCGATTCCAATAGAAATAGTAGCAATAGTAGCCTAAGCCCTCACCATCTTTTTCATCTGAAGGCTCGTAAACAGTGATATTGCTCTTCGGAGCAGTGGTCATAAACTTCTGAATCTTTTCTGCATCATTTGTTTTATCTCCTGTAGCAAAATCAATTTGGTACTCTTTGTTGTATTTTCCTTCTTCAGCGAGGTCAGTTTTATTCAAAATGTCATTGCAAATCTCAGGGGTAAGTGCGACATATTTAATTGAAGTTCCTGTATTTTCTGCTAAATGTTTAGCAGCGTCTGGATCGAAATTAAAGGATTTGCTCTGTGCATCCAAAATCCAATTGGAAAGTACGACCTGCAAAGCACCATAAAGGGTAGAACCTTGACCCTCTTTGGTTATTGCAGCATTAACCATCTCGTCTACACTTGCATAGAGCAAGTTCTCAAAACTATAAAGAGTAGGCATGTTTTCGATATCACGTTCATCCTTGTTCTTTGCAGCCTCTGCAAGAGCATCTCTAACAGCTTTGGATACATAGTGCTCTCTTTCATCGTCAATTTCGGGTGTTTCAGTCGATTCTTCACTCTGAGCGTCAACTTCTTCATCCGACTTACCATTTGTAGTTACTTTAGGATATTTTGCATCCTCAATATGCTTACCTGCTCTGATAGAACCTTTGAAGACAACGCCTACGCTCTGTACATTCTTCTGCTGAGGAATACCAGGAATGGTATTTTCGGTTACATAGCGCCAAATTTTGTAAGTATTACTGCCATCCCAAGTATCGTTAATACTTTTATCTTCATCCAAAACCTCTGCTATATTATCTGCATACCAAGCTTCCTTGTTATACTGATAATAGCCATCCTTTTGTTCATTCTTAAACAAAGGGAAATTGAAGTAGTCGTCAGCATTACCAGGAGTAATACCATCTTCTTTTTCAGACACGTTCTTTCCTTTGGCGTCTGCATCGGTATCAACTACATAATTTGTACTAGTTTCCGGCTTAAGATATTTAACATCTGTTGCAGAGCCATCGTCTGAAACACGGCGAAGATAATAGAAATTCTTGCTCATATTAACAAGTGCCATACGAGTTAACTTCACATCAAATGCATTATATTGATTTTCCTCGTTTGCAACAATGATCATAGGATAAGTATTATCATTGGGCTTACTATTATCATCGATACTTCTACTTCCATCACGGAAGTCGATACGAGCAGCAGCGCGCTCAACTTTAATGGGGCGTGGAAGAGCCCCTGTATAGTCTTTCTGTCCGTCTTCACTTAAGTCAAAAGGATTACTCTTATCGGCATACTTATCCCAATCATCAATTTTATCAGGAAAAGTAGCTTCAAACATAGCAGCATTACTCATCAAGAAAGAACGAGGAGCCCAAATTGTATTAGTGATGATAGGGGTATGACCAGCAGGCGACGGAGCCTCTTCTACATGACCTGCCCAATCAAGCCAGTTGGTTCCCTCTGGCTTAATATTTTTTACCTCGCCATCCACAGTTTCTGTAATCTCACCATTGAAGAGCTTAAGCAAACGGTCTGTGTAATTACAGAAAGCATAAATACGAACTTCCTTACTTTCCTTCAGTAATCCATCTTCATCCTCATAAGCATGACGAAGAGCCTCATGCTTGATTTCACCATTAACGATAAAATCAAACTTGGTATTAGTTGTAGGAGCTTGAGTAATACCATCGATCAGAGTATGAGTGATGTATTCATTATTTTCATTAGCGATAACAAGAAGAACTGTGCGCACATCGTTCTCGTAATCGTAGCCATACTCGTAGTCTGGTTCTGGTTCTTTATAACCTTCGTCTCCTGGCTTTAAATCTGGATTAGGATATTTATTACCATCTTTATTGGTCGTACCATCTGAATTTGTTTCATCCTTACCATCATGCGCAGGTTGACCATCTTGCGTTGATGAACGAGTACCAGCAACAGAAGGGAGCGCAACAGCAGCATTCAAATATACTGCCTTCCCCGTAGAACTTGTAGCACCTCCACCTCCTTCTCCCACGAGCGAGTCATCGGAGCAAGCAGTGAAACTTAATGCTGTAGCCATTGCTAACAACATCGCAAAAGAAAGTCTTTTGATTCTCATAAATTACTTTTGTTAATTAAGTGTTTATAAAAAAATGATTAATAATTGTGTATTTCTTAACTGATGGATATAGAGTATATCAATACGACTCTATTTCTGCTTCTTCTCACGCTTGTCAAGCTCGGCCAAGGTCTCAGCTGCCTGAACCACGCCGGCCTCCTGAGCTTGCTCCATATACTTGCGAGCCGTAGCGTAGTCGTTGTTGCGAATGGCC
>JAFLUU010000110.1 GCA_022508585.1 Prevotellaceae bacterium
GTTATCCTGTTACGCCCTCCTCTAGAGCGATGTAGTTGAGGAAGTCGAGCTCTTCGCAGGAAACTTCATATTCCTTGCTGAGGCCATGATGTGTTTCGTACATCATTTGACCTACAGTCTCGTAGTCATCCTTCTGCAGAGCGTCGCATACGGTAAGCACGCGTACTACCTCGCCAATCACATAGTGAGCGCGGTTGTACTCGGTCTCGGTGATTTGGTCTTTTACCTCGTCAAGCATCTCGTATGTGGCGTCGCGCAGCGACTTAACCTCGGGATGCAATTTGCCGATAACCTCTGCTACATGCTCGCACTGCAGACGGCGTTCATTGTAGGGCGAGCCTACTAACTCGTGCTTAACGCAAGAGTTAACGAGAACGAGCTGATAGCCTTTCGGGTTCCATGGGAAATATTCGTACTCGCCACTGCGGCAGTCGAGGCGGAGTAAAGCGCCTTTCTTGCCGAGGCAAGAGATAGCCTGATCCATGATACCGCAGTTTACGCCTACATACTTATGCTCGGTGCGCTGACCAACTTTGGCGAGCTCCATTCTGTCTATCTTGTTCTCGCCCCACAGGTCATTGAGAGCGAAAGCATAAGTGCTCTCGAGAGCTGCAGAAGAGGACATACCGGCACCGAGAGGCACATCACCGGCAAATGCGGTGTTGAAACCCTCAACAGGTACGCCGAGAGCCATCATCTCGCGGCAAACGCCGTAGATATAGCGAGCCCAAGTAGCGGTGGGGCCTTTCTCGTCGTCTAACGAGAACTGGGCGCGGTCTTTGAGGTCGATGCTGTAAGCATCTACCGTGCGGGTGCCGTTAGGCTTTACTTCGGCAATGATGCCCTGTGTTACGGCGCCGGGGAATACAAAGCCGTTGTTGTAGTCTGTGTGCTCGCCGATGAGATTGATACGACCGGGAGAAGCATAAACATTGCCTGTCTCGCCGCCGAAGTGCTTAACGAAGCGACTTCTTACATCTTCAATAGTAAGTTTCATATTTTAGTCTGTTTTTAACGTGAATATTACCGATTGTCGTTTTTGTATGATAAATTCTTTATCACTTCTTGGCAGGACGGCTGCCTACGAGAGCGTAGAACAAGATGTAAACAGCGCAAGCGATGATTACCCAGTAGCTGGAGATGAACGAGCCGAGAGCATCTGCCACGCTGGACTCGATGAACAGCATTACGGCGCAACCGAACACCATAGTCATGAAGATACCCGAAGCGATAGCGGTGTATTTGCCAAGACCTTCAACAGCAAGGTTAAAGATAGCGCCCCACATCACAGAGGTGCAAAGACCCACGAGAATGAGGGCGAAGATACCTACAGGCACAGCCTGCCAAATAATGGTAAGTGTACCCCAGTCAACACCAGGAACATTTACCAAACTATCTGCGGGAGCAAATACGCCGAACAGAAGAAGGGCAATGCTTATAATGGCAGCAGTGCTGACAAGGGCGCGGCTGCTAATCTTGCCACCGATACCGGCACCGACCAAACGGCCAACGAGCATCATAAACCAATAAACGGCAACGATAAGACCAACGGTAGCGGCAGGAATGCCAAGACCGGGAGTTGCTGCGTCGGGAGCGGTAGAAAGATACTGCTGAACGGCATTAGGCACGCCGACCTCGATACCCATGTAAAGGAAAATAGCCAAAGCGCCGAGAACGAAGTGGCGATATTTGCAGGCACCCTTAATCAGTGCAATCTGGCTTTCCTGCTTTTCCTGTACAGGCTCTTCAATCTTTGTGAAAGCGATAATAATGAAAGCAGCAGCAAAGATAGCCAAAGCAATCATGAGAGCAGGAGTTGCATCTGCAATCTTAGCTTTGGCAGCATCGCCAATCAAAGCACCCATAAGGATATAGCAGCAAACGGCAGCGGTAGAATTTGCTACGCCACCGAGCTGAATTAGTTGATTGCCTTTGTTGCCGCCACCGCCGAGAATATTCAGCATCGGGTTAACCACGCAGTTAAGGATACACATACAGAAACCGGCAATGAATGCGCCAATAAGATAAACGGCAAATACTCCGCCAAGGTTATTCTCAACATCCATTTTGCCGCTAAGCCACTGAATAAGAATGCCCACGATACCTACAATGAGGCCAATGAGAGCTGTTTTCTTGTAGCCGAATTTATTGATAAGCATACCGGCAGGAATACCCATTACAAGGTAAGCGACAAAGTTGCCGTAGTTACCGATTTGCGCAAGAACATTGGAAATAGGTCCCTGATTCTTGATAATTGTCGCCATTGGCGTGCAAAGATTAGTTACGAAGGCAATCATTGCGAACAGCGCAATCATAATACCGATGGCTGCCCACGGTTTTTTCTGTGTACTCATTTTGTTTTAAGTTTTAAT
This sequence comes from Prevotellaceae bacterium, assembly GCA_022508585.1. Classification (GTDB taxonomy): domain Bacteria; phylum Bacteroidota; class Bacteroidia; order Bacteroidales; family Bacteroidaceae; genus UBA6382. Next base: position 2,373 of record JAFLUU010000110.1, read on the forward strand.
TGTTATTATTTGAATTATAAAGACTTTTTTCTTTCTCGTTCTACTTGTCTGTGCCGAACTTGTAGACTGTTCGTTGCGTGTAGGTCTCGTCTGGACGAAGTACGACGGTGGGGAAATGGGGCTTGTTGGGGCTGTCGGGGAAGTGCTGAGCCTCAAAACAAAGGGCGCTATGCTTGCCAAAAGTTGCGCCGTGGCTACCGGGGAAGCCGTCAGCCCAGTTATCTGAGTAGAACTGCACACCGGGCTCGGTGGTGTAGACCTCCATCGTGCGGCCGTGCTTAGGTTCTACGACGCGAGCAGCAAAAGTAAGCTCGCCGGGCTCATTTTTCTTCAGCACAAAGCAATGATCGTAGCCTGTGCCGTTTTTAATCTGCTCGTCATCGGCGTTAATGTCCTTCCCAACCGCCTTCGGTGCGGTAAAATCGAAAGGAGTGCCCTTGACTTTGAGGATTTCGCCGGTGGGAATGGAAGTTTCGTCGATCGGGAGATAGAAATCGGCATTGATCTCCACGATTTGGCCGAGCGCATCGGGAGTAGGAGTGCCGAGTCCCTGCAAACTGAAAAAGCCGTGGCTCGTCATGTTCACAACAGTCTTTTTATTAGTCTTGCCGCTGTAGTCGATGATAAGCTCGTTGTCGTCAGTCCAAGTGTAGCGCACAGCCATGCTCAGCTCACCGGGGAACCCCTCCTCATAGTAGGATGAAGTGTAGCGGAGCACGATTGTCTGCTCGTTGATTTGCTCTGCGTCCCATACGCGAGCGTGAAAACCTGTGGGGCCGCCGTGCAAATGGTTGGGGCCGTTGTTCACCGCGAGGATGTACTCTTTGCCATTGAGGCGGAATTTACCTTTCGCAATGCGATTTCCGTAACGACCGATGAGAGTGCTGAGGAAAGGCTCGGGGCTATTGATTAAACTCTCGATGTTATCGTGTCCTTGAACGACATTGGCGATATTACCATCGCGGTCGGGCACCATAATAGAAAGGAGGGCACCGCCATAATTGGTGATGCCTACCTCATTGCCGGCGGCATTTTTCAGAATATAGAGGCCGACCTCTTTGCCGTTAATTATTTTCTTAAAATCTGCGGCATTGAGGCCGCTCAAGTTGTTGGTGATTGTATCCATCTTTTGCTCGTTGTTTGAAATATCCTTTGCAAATATAATTACATTGACTTATAAATGCAAACTTTTGATTGCAAAAAACGAATAAAAGACTCTTTTTTACTTTGTTTTTATTGAGAATATAGTGAAATGGCATCTCCACGCGTATTACACCTTATTATATATTATTAGGCTCGTGGAGATGTGCTAAAAGGTCGGCAACGACATAGCTGCTGCCACCGACAAAGATAAAATCATCGGGCTCGGCATTGCGGAGAGCCGCCTCGTAAGCCTTAATGACGGTGGGGTAGGCGTTTCCCTCCAGACCATAGTGCATCGCACGCTGCCGAAGGTCGTTTTCATCAAGGGCGCGGTGCACATTGGCTTTCGCAAAGTAGTAAACCGCATTCTCGGGCAACATAGAGAGGACGGCGGAGATGTCTTTGTCGTTGACCATGCCGAAAACGATGTGCAACCGCTTGCAATCCTGCTGTTCAAGCTGGCGAACGATATAGCGGAAGCCTCCTTCGTTGTGCCCTGTGTCGCAAACTGCGCGCGGATTGTCTTGCAACAGCTGCCAGCGTCCCATAAGCCCCGTCATCTCGCACACATTGGCGAAGCCACGGCGCACATCATCGTCGTAGATGTTTAAATTCGCCTGCCGAAGCTGCATAATCGCGTGCAGAATGGTGTTTGCATTCTTCTCTTGACAAAGACCGGTCAGCTCCCCTTGTATTTTGCCGAAATTTTTAGTACTATACTGTACTGTAGCATTCTCGAAGTCGTGCTCGGTTTTCAGTACTTCAGCATTCTCTTCCGCAAATATAATCGTGGTGTTAACTTCCTCGACCTTAGCGACAAAGACAGGCTTTGTCTCATCATTACTCTCACCGACCACTACAGGAATGCCGCTCTTTATTATCCCTGCTTTCTCGGCAGCAATCGCCGCGAGGGTATTACCCAGAAATTGAGTGTGGTCAAAACTGATATTAGTGATGACGGAGAGAGTAGGTGTGATGATGTTTGTGCAATCTAACCTACCGCCAAGACCAACCTCCACGACTGCGATGTCCACCTGCTGCAGCTCAAAGTATTTGAACGCCATAGCTGTGGTAAGCTCGAAAAACGAGAGCTGCAGCGGCTCGAAGAAACTACGATGCTCCTCCACGAAACGCACAATGTAGTCCTCGCTGACCATTTCGCCATTAACGCGGATGCGTTCGCGGAAACTGACGAGATGAGGCGAGGTGTAAAGCCCCACTTTGTAGCCGGCACTCTGCAAAATAGCGGCAATCGTGTGCGAACAAGACCCTTTGCCGTTAGTACCGCCCACATGAATTGTCCGATAGCTGCGGTGGGGATGGCCAAGGTGCTCGTCGAGAGCCAGAGTGTTGCTCAACCCCTCTTTATAGCCCTGCGCCCCGATGTTTTGAAACATTGGGACGCAGCGATAGAGGTACTCTACAGTTTCTCTGTAGTCCATCTCGGTTAAAATCTAATCATACAGATTTTTATACTTCTCAAAAATCTTCTTGCGCAGGCTCTCGGTAGGCTTAAAGTTAGCGCTGCCTTTCACCTTCTCGATAGCCGCTTTCTCATCGCCATTGAGCTTTTCGGGAATATATACGCTAATCTTGACAACGATGTCGCCCACGCCGTAACCATAGCCGCTTACGGCAGGCAAGCCCTTGCCACGCAGACGAAGCACCTTGCCCGGCTGCGTACCGGCGTCAATCTTGATGCGAGCCTTGTGCCCGTTGATTAGAGGCACCTCCACCGTGTCGCCGAGAATGGCCTGGTCTACCGAAATCAGCAGGTTGTAAATCAAATCCTGCTCCGAGCGGATAAAGGTGTCGTTAGGCTCTTCGGAGATGATAACCTGAATGTCTCCGGCCACGCCGTTGTGGGGCGCAGCATTGCCCTTGCCCGGACAATTGACCACCATGCCGTCGGCTACGCCTGCAGGAATGTTGATTTCCACAACCTCCTCGCCCTGTACCGTGCCGTGGCCGGCGCAATGCTTGCACTTGTTCTTCACAATCGTACCCTCGCCGTGACAGTTGGGGCACTCCTGCTGCATTTGCATCATGCCGAACATCGACTGCTGCGTCTTGGTTACCACGCCGCTGCCGTGGCAGTGCGGACAAGTCTCGGGCTGTGCGCCGTCTGCTGCGCCGCTGCCGTGGCAGTCGGAGCAAACGACTTGTTTCTTTACTTTGATTTTCTTAGTAACGCCGGTGGCTATCTCTGCCAAGGAGAGTTTGATACGCACACGCAGGTCAGCACCTTTATAGACGCGAGGGCCGCGCTGACCGCCCCCGCCGAAGCCTCCAAAGCCGCTGAATCCTCCAAATCCGCCCCTGCCGCCGAATATATCGCCGAACATGCTGAAGATGTCATTGAGATCCATGCCTCCGGCACTGTACGCGCCGCCGCCCATGCCGGCTCCGCTTAATCCGTCGTGGCCGAAACGGTCGTAAAGCTCGCGCTTCTTAGGGTCGTGGAGCACATCGTATGCCTCGGCGGCCTCCTTAAACTTCTCTTCGGCCTCCTTGTCGCCCGGATTGCGGTCGGGGTGATATTTCAGCGCAACTTTTTTGTACGCTTTCTTGAGCTCGTCGTCAGTAGCATTCTTGGCGACGCCTAATATCTCGTAATAATCTCTTTTTGCCATGTCAGTGCTGTTAGAATACTATTGTCCGACTGCCACTTTAGCGAAGCGGACAACCTGTTCGTTGAGCATATAGCCGTTTTGCACGCAGTCGATAACCTTACCCTTCTGCTCGTCGGAAGCAGGCACGAAAGCAATGGCCTCATGATAGTCGGTGCTGAAGTCTTCGCCCACTACTTCCATTTTTTTAAGGCCGAGCCCCTCGAGAGTCTTGGTAAATTTTTGGAAAACCAGCTGCAAGCCCTCTTTCAGAGCCTCCACATCGGTTGCTTTCTCTATGTTAGCCTCCGCACGCTCAAGGTCGTCTGCCACAGGCAGCAGAGCCTCCATCACTTTCTTGCCGCCATTGAGAATAAGGTCGGCCTTCTCCTTGATGGTGCGCTTGCGATAGTTCTCAAATTCGGCAACTTTGTAGAGCATCGCGTTCTTGAGGTCAGCAACCTGCTGTTCCAATGCCGCAATCTGCTCCTCCGGAGTCTTAGGCTCGGAGTTTTCCTGCTCTTCAGTGTTCTCCTCGTTGGTATTGCCGTCGGTATCTGCTGCTTCGTTAGCTTCGGCGGCGTTAATGTTCAGTTCCTCGTCAGCTATGGGCTGTTCAGAGGTCTGCTTGCTGTTCTTTTTCTTATTCTTGCTCATAACATGATAATTTTTCTGCACTCAAAATATGCAAAAACCGTACCAAACACGCCTTAATGTGCGAAAAAGTATCTAAAAACAGCTTTTAGGGCTGCGCAAAAGCAAATGGCAGCAGACAAGAGGCGGACGGAAACACAAAAACCTCCTCGCCGCCAACTGCCAGCACGCGAATGGGGGAGCCTTGACGCTGCTCCACTTCGGCAAGGCTCTGCCGGCAGAGCCCGCAGGGGAAGGGCGTGGTAGTATCGTTGCCGTTGCCTTGCTCCGCCGCAATAGCGATGCTGTTTACAGGCTCATGGGGGTAAGCGGCCTGCGCGTAGTTAAGCGCAGTGCGCTCGGCGCAGGTGCCACAAGGGTAGGAGGCGTTCTCTTGATTTGCCCCGAGGATTATTTCGCCGTTCCCGAGGCGCAGAGCCGCGCCGACCTTGTAGTGAGAGTAGGGCGAGTAGCTGCCTTGTGTGGCAGCAACGGCTCTATCGCATAGCTCGCGGTCTGCAATGCTCAGCTCCGCGCGTCTGACTCTGTCGTAATCAAAACTATATGTCTTCATTGTCTGTCGTTTGGTGTTAAGCAGTCAACAACCATTGCGCCGCCTATCATTGCAAAGGTAATGAAAAATGCAAATATCCTCCCTATTTCTATACCTTATTATATATATGCCGCACTTAAATATGTATATGCCCCTGCCAAACACAGCCGAAAAATCGCAAAATATCGTGCATTTTATGCTAAACCTCGTGTATGTACGCAAAAATGTCGTGCGCACACAGCCGTAACGCTGCCCTTAGGGCAGTTTTGTGCGGCTCCGCCGATTCTGCAACA
>JAFLUU010000111.1 GCA_022508585.1 Prevotellaceae bacterium
CGAGATATGCTCATAACATTACTAACTTAGAAGGAATAAAGTTTTTTACAGCATTGACAACATTAGACTGTGGCCGATGTCCATTGACGAGTTTAGATGTATCTGGCATGACGGCATTAACTACATTGGAATGCCGCGGAGGAAATTCTTCGTCTGCATCTTTTGATCATTGCGAATTAACAGAATTAGATGTAACAGGTTGTACGTCATTGACTACATTGAACTGTAGTAACTCCCGAGACATGGGTAATAGATTGACAACATTAGATGTGTCTACCTGTACATCATTAACTGAGTTGAACTGCTCATGGATCTTTCTGGAAACATTAGAATTACCTCATGGTGCGTCATTGACAAAATTGGACTGTAGTTATAATAATTTGACTACCTTAGATGTGTCTGGTTGCACGGCATTGACTGAATTGGACTGCAACAAAAACCAGCTGACGGAGTTAAATGTATCCGGTTGCATTAGATTAACAAAGTTGACATATTACACAGACCAAAGTTCTGCATTAAAAGTAATAGGTGGAACGACATTACAATCCCTGACATTGAACCCTGGACAAATTACGAGCTTAGATGTGTCCGATTGCCCTGCACTGACTTCTTTGTCCTGCGGCGACAATCAGCTGACTGCGTTAGATGTAACCCAGAACACAGCACTGACTTCTTTGTCCTGCGGCTCCAACCAGCTGACTGCGTTAGATGTGTCTAAGAACACGGCACTGACTGATTTGAGATGCTTCAACAACCAGCTGACGACGTTAGATGTGTCCGGCTGCACGGCATTGACTTGGTTGTCCTGCCATGACAACCAACTGACGACGTTAGATGTGTATGATTGCAGTGTATTGGAGGATTTGGATTGCTCCAATAACCAGATTAAAGGAGCAAATATGGATAATTTTATTGGGTCTTTGCCAAACAAGAACGGCATAATTTATATATATGACAGTACCTTAGAGACGGAAGGCAATGTTTGCACAAAGAGTCAAGTGGCTGCAATAAAGGCGAAAGGATGGGAAGCATATTATGCTACAAATTATAATGACAAATCTTATTATGCAAATTGGGCAGAATACGAAGGTAGCGATGATCTTGACGGCATAATTGCCACAGAGGTGGGCAATGGCTCCGAGATTGGTGCTAATGCTGTGGCTTACGACCTCAATGGCAACAGAGTTGAGGGCTGGCAGAACCGGAAGGGCGTGTATATCGTCAACGGCAAGAAGGTTATGGTAAAATAGTGCGTGGTCGGAAATCGCTTTATGATGTAATAGTAAACGATTAAGGCGATAGTGAAATAGCAGAGTGGGCGAGAGGTTCTATGTGTGGGCTTTTCGCTCACTTGTTTGCGTAGGCAGCCGTCGCGGTTGATATATATATAAATAAGGTATATGGCGCATTAAAAATAGTTAATAAGGCATTTGTATGCTGCTTTGGCATACTTCTTGCATTGTGGAGGTTGAATAATTTATATTTCGATATGAACAAGTTATATTCTGCCGAATTTAAGCGAGTGTTGATACAGAGCCGCGCCGAGGCGATGCGTACCGGCGACAAGCTGATCCGCCCCGAGCACTTTATCTTGGGTATGCTGCGCGAGCCTAACAACGACTCTTACGAGATAATCTGCCGTCATTTTGCTGATATTGAGGCTCTGCGCGTCTTGATGCTTAATAAGATAAAGACTTACGACCATGCGGAGACTTTGCCTTTCGATATGCCCAATGGGGCTATCTCTTTAGACGCTCCCGCGGGCACTGCGCTCCAAAACAGCATGAGGGAGGCCTCTGTGGTGCATTGTGCCAAGGTGATGTCGCCTCATCTGCTCATGGCGTTGCTCCGAAACCGCAACAACACCGTGGCTAGGATCTTTGCCGAGGCCGGTTTGAACTACGACACCCTGCGCAGCGAGCTCTGCGAGATGTATCACGTTGAAGACAGCATGGAGGAGGACGACGAGCCGCAGCATAAGGCGGAGTTGTGGAGTACTAACGAACTGCGCTTCGAGAATACGTCCCACACGGCCGATGATTATGAGGCGAGCGATGATGATGAGTCAGATGTTTATGACGCCGAGGACGCTACTGCCAAGGATAGCAAAGGCAAGGGCAAGAATGGCAGCAAGCCGCTGAACTTCCTCTCCAAGTTCGGCACTGATTTCACCGCTCTCGCCCTCAAAGGTAAGCTCGACCCCGTGGTTGGGCGCAAGAATGAGATTGAGCGTGTGGCTCAGATACTGTGTCGCCGCAAGAAGAACAATCCTGTGCTAATCGGCGAGGCTGGTGTGGGCAAGACGGCCATAGTCGAGGGGCTGGCGCAGCGCATAGTGTCAGGCAATGTGCCTGTTACTTTGCAGGATCGCAGGCTTATCGCTCTCGATATGCCCGGAGTGGTGGCCGGCACGAAGTATAGAGGTCAGTTTGAGGAGCGTCTGCAGGGTATCATGAAGGAGTTGCGCGAGCATCCCGAGGTTATCCTCTTTATCGACGAGCTTCACACCATAGTCGGCGCGGGTTCTGCCACCGGCACTATGGATGCTGCCAATATGCTCAAGCCTGCTCTCAGCCGCGGCCAGCTACAGTGCATCGGCGCGACCACGGTGGACGAGTACCGCAAGTCTATCGAAAAGGACGGCGCGCTGGAGCGCCGCTTCCAGAAGGTTACGGTCAATCCTACCAGTATGGAGGACACTCTTGAAATTCTGAACAACATCAAGGATAACTATGAGAAGCACCACAATGTGCAGTATACCGACAAGGCCTTAGAGGCTTGCGTCAAGCTCACCGAGCGCTATATCTCCGACCGCAAACTGCCCGACAAGGCCATTGACGCTCTCGACGAGGCCGGCTCAAGGAAGCATCTGTTTGATGTGGAGATGCCGGAGGAACTCAAGCAGTTGGAGCAACAGATAGGTAGTGTGCGCACCGAGATAGCGGAGAAAGCCCAGGTGAAGGATTTCAGCACTGCCACCAATCTGCGCACCCGTCTCGACGAGCTTAAGGCCGATTTTACGAAGCGTAAGACCGAGTGGTTGCTGAGTCTGAAGGAGAACCCCTCCGTTGTCGACGAGAAGGACGTGGAACAGGTCGTGTCGATCATGAGTGGAGTGCCTGTACACAAGATGGCGCAGGCTGAGAATATCAAGCTGAAAGAATTAAAGACTGATTTGGAGCACACGATTATTGCTCAAGACAAGGCCATAGAGAAACTGATTAAGGCTATCACGCGTAACCGCATCGGTCTGCGCGATCCTAACAAGCCTATAGGTACTTTTATGTTCCTTGGCCCCACCGGTGTGGGCAAGACCTTCCTTGCCAAGAAGCTCGCCGAGTATATGTTCGGCACGGAGGAGGCTCTGATCCGTATCGACATGAGTGAGTATATGGAGAAGTTCACTACGAGCCGCCTCGTCGGTGCTCCTCCGGGATACGTGGGCTATGAGGAGGGCGGCCAGCTGACGGAGAAAGTTAGGCGCAGGCCTTACTCTATAGTGCTGCTCGATGAGATAGAGAAGGCGAACAAAGATGTGTTCAATCTCCTGCTTCAGGTAATGGACGAGGGGCGTCTGACCGACAGTAACGGCACTACGGTCGACTTTCGCAACACTATCATAATCCTTACCTCCAATGTGGGCTCGCGTAACCTGCAGGATTTCGGTAACTCCATTGGTTTTAGCTTGCAGAGCGACGAAGAGGCCAAGGCTTACGCCGAACAGATAATAATGAAGGATCTAAATAAGCAGTTCGCCCCCGAATTTATCAACCGCATCGACGATATTATCCTCTTCGACCAGCTTAGCCGCGAGGCTATCGGCAAAATCATAGACAACGAGCTGGACAAGCTAAACCTCCGCATGGCTGCGCTCGGCTATACGCTGATTGTGGACAAGAAGGCCAAGGAATTCTTGATCAACAAGTCCTATGATAAAAAGTATGGAGCTCGTCCGCTCAAGCGCGCGATTCAAACTTACGTTGAGGACGGCATTAGTGACTATATCTTGAGCGAGCAGCCACAGAAGAATGAGACCGGCGTTATCCGCATTACCCACAAGGTGAAAAAAGAAGAGCTAATCTTTGAATAAGATTGAAATATTGCTATCTTTGCAGCATGATTACTACACTCGAGGAGGTTAAAGCAATGCTGAAGCAGCGCAATCCGTTGGGGCATAAGGGCACTTTCGGACACGGTCTGCTCATTGCCGGCAGTTGCGGCATGGCCGGAGCTGCTATCCTCGGCGGTAGAGCCGCCTTGCGCAGTGGTATAGGTAAGCTCACCATTGTTTCACCCGAGTGTAACCGCATTATCATTCAGACCGCCTTGCCTGAGGCCGTTGTCCAGACCACTCTGCCCGACGACCTCAGTCTTTATGACGCCGTTGCCGTTGGTCCGGGAATCGGGCAGAGTGATGAAGCTCGCGAGATGCTCGATGCTATTCTTCGCTGCAAGATAGAGCACCTGGTCATTGATGCTGACGGACTTAACAACCTCCCTGCATCATGGCAGCACGACATTCCGCGTAATGCCGTCATCACTCCGCATCTTGGCGAGTGGAAAAGGTTGCTTTCGCACGACAATAAATATAGCAGCCACGATGCTCTATCTGACTACATCGACCAAGCGCACGAAGTTGCCAAGAGTTCAGGGATTTACGTTGTTCTTAAAGCTGCGAGGCACGCGAATTTTACTAATATCGAGGGCAATAGTGGAAAAATCGCGAATGTCGCTATCTTTTCCCCCGACGAAAATAAATATCTAAATACTACTGGCAATAACGGCATGGCTACTGCCGGCAGTGGCGATGTGCTTACCGGCATTCTGCTCGCCTTTCTTTCTCAAGGCTACGACTATTTGTCTGCTTGCCGCCTTAGTGTATGGATTCACGGCAAGGCCGGAGATTTTGCCGCCGACAAATTAGGTATGCACTCTATGATTGCCTCCGATATTGTCAATAATCTTTCCAACGCATTCAAAACTATAATATAAAATGAAAAGATTTTGTTCTGTAATAATTGCAATAGTTGCAACGTTCGCAACAATGGCTCAAACCACGGTGTTGCCTTATCGTCCGGGCGTAACGACAGACGGAGTGGTCTACTACTTGCCCCAAACGCAGTTAAAAATATATGTTACCGCCACGCGCACCACTTATTACCCCGGCGATTTTAATATCTATGCACGGCGTTTCTTGCGCTTGCCCGATGTTACGATGGAAAAAAACACCCATTGGAAGATAGATAGGGTGCAGATCTTGCCTTGTGGTGTGCCGGATACTTCTAAAGCCCACATCATTTTGTTAAAGAAAAACACTTCTGCTCCGCTTTGCATCCTTACTGATGATGGAATTCTGCTCTCAATCAATGCACAGGCCGAGCAGCCAAAAAAGGCCGTGGCGGAAATTGTAAACTCTGTTACGACTACGAAAGTTAACAGCCGCGATTTTCTCAATCAAGAAATCCTTGCAGCTGGCAGCGAGCTGAAAATGGCGGAACTGACTGCTGCTGAGATTTATAATATCCGCGAAAGTCGCAGTGAGTTGACTAAAGGTGAAGCAGACTATATGCCAAAGGATGGCGAGCAGCTAAAACTGATGTTTCAGAAGCTTGATGAGCAAGAAAACGCGCTTGTACAATTGTTTAAGGGCTATACAGAGACAGAAACCAAGACTTGGGAAATAACTTATCTGCCTACTGCTGACAAAACAAAGGACATTTTTGCGCGTTTCTCCGATCAAACGGGACTTGTGGACAAGGATAATCTTAGCGGTGAGCCTCTTTTTATCACTGTTGCAGACAAAGGCACCGTTTCTGCCGGTCGCACGGAATTGATTGACAAGAAACTTGAAGATAAAGTGGTTTATTATAATGTGCCTTCGCAGGCTGAGTTTGAAATTACTTTTCTAAACAATTCGTTGCTAAAGACACAGATGCCTATTGCGCAATTTGGGCATGAGGAATACTTGACGGAGGATTTGTTTAACCGTCGAGCGACTTGCCATATCTGGTTTAATCCTATTACCGGCAATATTCAGAAGATTGAGGATAGTTCGGTGGGTAAGTAATATGGCGTAACATTTAATCAATACAGTGAAATTATTAAATTGTGAGATTTTCAAATAAAATAATATCGTTATTGCTGTTGTCTACCGTTATTATCGGGCACGCAGCTTTGAGGAAAGAGTATAAAAACCTCAAGACTTATATCAAAACAGCGAATTATGGTAAAGGGAGAGAGCAGATAGCTAAAGGATTAGCCGACTCGACATTAAACAACGACCCATATTTTTACGAACTCGCCATCGCGCTGGAGACAAAGGCTAATGATGCCGAGAATATGAAGCTCTATTTGAAGCAGAACTACGATACGGCTTCTTTTTTCAACACGGGAAGCAAGATTGTCGAGTACTCGCTCTTGCAAGATAGCTTGCAAGCAATCGAAAACCCCGCGACTATTGCGGCAAAGCGGAAGAAGAAAGTTGCCAAGCTTATCCCTCATTACCAAAACCTCTATAATGGTGGCATTTTCTTTGTTAAAAGGAAACAATGGGGCGATGCTGATCGTATGTTCTCGATGTATATCGACGCATCGACCAATCCGATGTTTCAAGGCGTTGCTGTTTCCAACTTATCCAAGTTGTCGCGTGCTGCATTCTGGAGCATGAGTGCATGTTTTGAGACACAACGGTACGGCGACGTGTTCAAATATCACGATCTCGCAGAGGCTGACACGGCTAATCTCAATTATGTCTTGCAGTATGAGGCGCTGTCTTATGTGCAGCTCAAGGATACGGCTAATTTTGTTGGCAAACTGAAGGAAGGTATCGCTTGCAATTTGTCATCGGAGTTTTTCGTTTCGCGTTTGTCCGACCACTACAACGCAATCCACGACTATCGCTCGGCATATCAGCTCAGCGACAGCTTGGTGCGCGCCGACAGCACATCAGCGCTCTTTCGTTATGTGAGGACTATCGCGCTCTTTAATCTCAAGGACTACGATAAATGTATAGATAACACTCTGCGCCTGTTGAATATCGACTCCACCAATATAGAGGCTAACTATTATTTAGGCTTGTGTTGGTACAACAAAGGTCTTGACCTCGACGCCACCATTTTGCCCGATCCCACGTCTGTTAAATATAAGGAGAGCAAACAGGTTGTGCATCAAATGTTTGAAAGGGCTATGCCTTATTTGGAGAAGTTCCGCATCGCCCGTCCTGATGACAAGGAACGCTGGCAAGCGCCCCTCTATCGCATATATTTTAGCCTCAACCTTAGCGATAAACTCAAAAGTTTGGAACAGTAGGCAGTAAACCGCGTGCCTTGGCGCGCCGATTAGATAGCAAACCATCGTGTTTACATTTTGTAAGCGCGATGGTTTTTTATTTTATGCGTAAGGATAATTTTCCTAATGTCGTACATATCACTACAGAAGCACGTCGGGACAGAATTTATTGTCGTGCGCATCTGATTTTTGAGCCTCGGCGTTTGTTTTTTCATCGTGAAACTTCAAAAATTCATATAAGAATTTCTGAAAAACCTTATAAGAATTTCTGAGAATTTATATAAGAATTTTTGAAAATTCTTAT
>JAFLUU010000112.1 GCA_022508585.1 Prevotellaceae bacterium
TAAGAATTTTTGAAAATTCTTATATGATTTTTTCATTTTTCACGACATTTCTACGCGCGCCGAGGCTAAAAAATCGCGCGCGGAGGCCTTTTCTATGAATTCCGACGAGGATAGGGGAAATTTTTACCGCTTTTTTAACTTTTAAGCACGACAATACGTGCCATGTCGACGGAATTGCGTACTTTTGCCACTGAGTTAAGTAGTCTCAAGGCGGAGATGAACAACCCTTTACGAATATAAATTAACACGCGTTTGCTGTTATTCGGATTGTCCATAGAATTTAGCACATTCCAAAAAACAAAAGCCGAATGAATAAGATGCAAGCGTCTGTGCGTTTAGGCATAGGCGTATCTTTTCTGGTTTTTGTGGGCAAGTGCTAAAGCCTTATGGACATAGATGAGAAGAAGTCTGTGTCTTTTTGCGTTTTATACTTGCCCCACTTCCGATGATAAGCGATGCCGAAATGCTGAATAGTTAACCTTTTTAATTATAAATGTATGAAAAAATTTACTATTAAAAAATTGTTTGCAGGGCTTTGTCTCGCTCTGCTTGCGCCTATGAGCGCATTCGCCGATGTTGAAATCAACGAGACGAATTTTCCAGATGCCAATTTCCGCAATTATCTCCTCGCGCAGGACTATGGAGAGGACGGTGTAATCACTGACGACGAGATTGCAGAGATTACTAATATAGATGTAAGCTATAACAACATTTCAACTTTAGAAGGCATACAATATTTCACGGCATTGACTTGGTTGGAATGCAACGACAACCAGCTGACGAACTTAGATGTGTCCAAAAATATGGCATTGACAGACCTGGACTGCGACTACAACCAGCTGACAAGCTTAGACGTATCAAACAACACTGCATTGACATTGTTGTTGTGCCACTCCAACCAGCTGACGAGCTTAGACGTATCGAACAACACTGCATTGACAATATTGATCTGCAACGCCAACCAGCTGACAAGCTTAGATGTGTCCAAAAATACGGCATTGACATTGTTGTTGTGCCACTCCAACCAGCTGACGAGCTTAGACATATCGAATAACACGGCACTGACTGATTTGTCCTGCTACAACAACCAGCTGACGAGCTTAGATGTAACTAACAACACGGCATTGATACAGTTGGAATGCGACAGGAATCAACTGACAAGCTTAGATGTGTCCAAAAATACGGCATTGACATACTTGGGATGCGGCGACAACCAACTGACGAGATTAGATGTGTCTAATAACACGGCATTGACATACTTGGGATGCGGCGACAACCAGCTGACAAGCTTAGATGTGTCCAAAAACACGGCATTGACAAGCCTGTCCTGCGGCGCCAACCAGCTGACAAGCTTAGATGTAAGCAAGAACACGGAATTGAAACATTTGAACTGCAACAACAACCCACTGACCAGCTTAGATGTAACTAATAACACGGCATTGACTTCGTTGTCCTGCTACGACAACCAGCTGACGAGCTTAGACGTGTCCAATAACACGGCATTGACAGAATTGATCTGCTACGACAACCAGCTGACGAGCTTAGATGTGTCCAAAAATACGGCATTGACACACCTGCGGTGCCAGCACAACCAGCTTTATGGCGAGAATATGGATAAACTTATTAGCAGTTTGCCTAACACTGAGGGTAGAATTTACATATACGACAGCACTTCTGAAACCGAGGGCAATGTTTGCACAAAGAGTCAAGTGGCTGCAATAAAGGAAAAAGGGTGGACACCGTATTATTGGATAGGTTATGTTTGGTTAGAATACGAAGGTTGCGATGATGCCGACGGCATAATTGCCACAGAGGTGGACAATGGTTCTGAAATCGACACGAATGCTCCGGCTTATGACCTCAATGGCAGGCGTGTAGAGGGCTGGCAGAGCAAGAATGGCGTGTATATCGTCGGTGGCAAGAAAGTTGTGATAAAGTAATACGCTTTTAACAAAAATAGAGTGAGCGAGAGGCGCGACATCAGGTCTTTCGCTCACTTGTTTGTGCGTATATATAAATATGGTGTAGGTGGTACAATCAGCAACGTAAGATGTGGCGGAGGGCAATTTAGGCGCATTCGCGAAACTGTGTGAATTTTGCGTACAACAAGGTGCATTTTCCGTTTTCGACAGATATAGTTTTGTTGTATTACAAATAAGATGTATATTTGCGTCCAGAATAAACACAAAATTTAATACTATGAGAACTACATTACTCACACTCATTCTCACTATCTTCGCGTTTACAGCAAAGGCGCAGGGGACAATGCCCACCTTTACCACTGCCGGCGAAGACACAACATGGTACTTCATCCAGTTTAAGACCGGCTCCAACTGCTTGCTCGACCGCGGAACATCGGGCGGAAAGCTCATCACTGCCGCGCGCGCCGCTGCCGACGGCCAGAAATGGGCTCTTGTGGGCAGCAAGGAGAGCTTCTTGCTCGTGAGCAAGTTGGGCGGCAAGGTTTACTACGACGGTAGCCGCTTCTGCTCCAGCAAAACTAACGCCGGCGCCAGCTTCCGCCTCGTCAACGGCAATGGTTGCTGGGAGTTGCAGCGCACGGCGCAAAGCTCCAACTGCATGAACCAGTGGGGCGGCACCTCTGCAGGCGTGGAGTTAGGCGAATGGGGCGCAGGCGACAACAACAACGGCCTCAACTTCGTTATTGCCGAAGCGCAGATGCCCAAATTCTCCGGCGAGCAGGAGTATTGGTACTTTATCGAGTTCGCCAACGGCAACAATACGGTGCTCGACCAAGGTGCCGGCAGCAATGCGGTGCTGACCAAGGCCGATCCTGTAGACGGCCAGCTGTGGAAACTCGTTGGCAACAAGGATAACTTCCAGCTCGTCAGCCGTGCAGGCAACTATGCCTACATCAGCGGCAGCGGCGACAACGCTCGCCTCGCCACCCGCACCGAAACACCCTACCCCGCGGGCTTCTCGCTCACGGAGACAGCCAACGGCACCTACGCTCCGGCGTGGGAAATCAAGGATAACGCACTTAGCACCGCCAAAGCATACTTCAACCAATGGCAGGGCGCGCAAGTGGGACACCAGATCGGCCTCTGGACCGCTGCCGATGTTAATAATCCGCTTAACTTCGTCAGTCCCGACCAGATGGTCTACGACGACTACAAGGTGGAGGGCGTAAGCTCATTCCAGCCCGAGCATCCGCTCACGCTGTGGTACACTCAGCCCGCCACGCTGGCTCAAGTGAGCAACAAGTGGATGGAATACTCGCTGCCCATCGGCAATGGTCAATTGGGCGCAAGCCTGTTCGGCGGCGTGGCGGAGGACGAGCTCCAGTTCAACGAGAAAACGCTCTGGACCGGCACTCCCAACGACCTCGGCAACTATGGTCAATACAAGAACTTCGGCTCCGTAAAGGTCAAGAACCTCTCTGCGGACTTCGACTACTCCTCCGACCGCAATGTGCGCAACTATGTGCGCTTCCTCGACATCGAGAGCGCAGTGGCCGGCGTCAATTTCAGCAATGCCGACGGTTCTACGCTCTACGAGCGCCGCTATATAGCCTCCAATCCCGACAAAGTAATCGCGGCTCACTACATTGCTAACGGCGAGGCGAAGCTCGACCTCCTGTTCAGCTTCGCTCCGGGCAGCGACATCAACGCTCCCTCCCCCACCTACAGCAACGGGCGCGGTTCGTTTGGCGGCAAGCTGGCCACGGTGAGCTATAACGCCACCTTCCAGGTCATTGGCGACGAGGGCGCTGTGATTGAAGCCACCGAGGAGGGAATTCGCATCAGCAATACCGGCGAAGTTACACTGCTTCTGGCCGCCCTGACCGACTACAACGATGCCGATCCCTCCTGCAAGGGGGCTTATGCCGATGTGGCAGCCGAAGCGCAGAGCCGCCTCGATGCTGCTGCCGACAAGGGCTGGGCTCAGCTCCTTGCCGACCACAAAGAGACCTTTGAGAGCTACATGGGGCGCGTGTCCTTCCAGTTAGGCAACGCCGCCAGCAGCGTGCCGACCAACCAGCTCATCGACAACTACAACAACACCACGCTCAACAAGACGGGCAGGGAGCCGGAGAACCTGTTCCTCGAGCAACTGTACTTTGCCTACGGTCGTTACCTCGAAATCAGCAGTTCCTTGGGCATCAATGTGCCGAGTAACTTGCAGGGCATCTGGAATAACCTCTCCAACGCCCCCTGGAACAGCGACATTCACTCCAATATCAATGTGCAGATGAACTATTGGCCCGCTGAGCCAACCAATCTGAGCGAGACTCACCTGCCGTTCCTCAATTACATCATCAAGATGGCAGGCAGCGCCAACTGGAAGCGCGTCGCCACCACCTATGGCAAGGTCAAGAACGGCTGGACCTGCCTGACGGAGAACAATATCTTTGGCGGCATGTCCACTTGGGGCAACAACTACTATGTTGCAAATGTGTGGTACTGCTCACACCTCTGGCAGCACTACCTCTACACCCTCGACCGCGACTTCCTGCTCCGCGCCTTCCCTGCCATGTACAGCGCCGCGCAGTTCTGGATGGAGCGCATGATTGAAGACCGCGGCTACAGCAATCCTTCGGTCAAGCCCGACGGCACATTTGTGGCTCCCAACGAGTATTCGCCCGAGCAGAACGCTCATTCCTCCGAAGACGGCACGGCTCACGCCCAGCAACTCATCTATACTCACCTGCAGACGGTGCGTCAGGCCATCGACATACTCGGAGGCGAAACCGGCGTAACTCAACAGGAGATAGATGCCCTCGATAACTACCTTGCCAAGACCGACCAGGGTCTGCACACCGAGACATACACGGCAAACAGCGCCAAAAACTCGCAGTGGACCAATCCGCGCAACGGTGTGAAGAAGGGAGACATCCTGCTCCGCGAGTGGAAATACTCCACCTACGACATTACCGATGACCCCTCGCACCGTCATCTCTCTCACCTGATGGCTCTGTATCCGCTCAACACGATTACTCCCGACAGTCCCTACTTCACACCCGCAGTCAACTCTCTTAAACTGCGCGGCGACGAGGCTACGGGCTGGTCGATGGGCTGGAAGGTCAACCTCTGGGCGCGTGCTCTCGACGGCAACCACGCTCATATAATTCTCAAGAATGCTCTGAAACACTCCACCGCCTATGGCACCAACCAGTACGCCGGCGGCATCTATTACAACCTCTATGACTCGCACGCGCCCTTCCAGATTGACGGAAACTTCGGCGTATGCGCCGGCATTGCCGAGATGTTGCTCCAGAGCCACGCAGGTAAGATTCAAGTGCTGCCCGCTCTGCCAAACCAGTGGCAGAATGGTAAAATCAGCGGCCTCAAAGCGCAAGGAGACTTCGAAGTAAGCATAGAATGGAAGAACGGCAAGGCTGACATCGTAACGATTAAGTCCAACCAAGGCAGTCCGCTCAACATCAGCTACCCGCTTATCTACGACCGCCTCGTGATGGTGGACGGCGAGGAGCTGGATTGTCAGCCGTCGGACAACAATACGCTTACCATTCTCCTGCAAGCCGGTCAGACCGCCACGATAGACTTCAACAATAAGGCAACTTCTATCAAAGCTGCAGGCATTGCACCCGACGACATGGAGGTGCAGGTCAATGGCGACCGCATCAGCATAGAGGGCAAGGACATCAAGCATGTGGTGGTAACCGATACCCTCGGCCATCGCCTCAAAAAGACCAGCAAGAGCGACTTTCGCATCGCAGCACCGCCCTCGCGCATAGTGATGCTGCAGGTTACCACCACCGACGGCGATGTAATCCTCAAGAAAATAAGGCTTTAACATAATCTCCACGCCAATACGCGCATAGAGATAGATTATAGTCTAATTCCCGACAACAATAAAATAATTCCGGATTTCTATTCATAGATTCCGGAATTATTTATTAACTTTGCACGCGGTTTGCCGAAATAGCTCAGTTGGTAGAGCAACGCATTCGTAATGCGTAGGTCGCGGGTTCGAGTCCCGCCTTCGGCTCAATATGGAGAAAGTAGTATCTGGTATCCGCCCTACGGGCAACCTCCACCTCGGCAATTACTTCGGTGCAGTCAAATCGTTCGTCAAGATGCAGGACAATTACGACTGTATGTTTTTTATTGCCGACTGGCACTCACTTACTACCCAACCCAAGCCCGAAGACATTCGCCGCAGCGTCAAGACTATCCTTGCGGAATACCTTGCGTGCGGCATCGACCCCGAAAAGGCCGTCATCTACATTCAAAGCGATGTGCGAGAGACGCTGGAGCTCTATCTCTACCTCAATATGAACGCCTACCTCGGCGAATTGAGCCGCGTTACGACCTTTAAGGAAAAAGCACGCAAGCAACCCAACAATGTGAACGCCGGTTTGTTCACCTACCCCACTCTGATGGCTGCCGACATATTGCAACACAAAGCAGTGAAAGTGCCTGTGGGCAAAGACCAGCAGCAGAACATGGAGATGGCGCGCAAATGTGCCCGCCGCTTTAATAATATATATGGTGTAGAGTACTTTCCGGAGCCACAGGATTTCACTTATGCAGCCCAGAGCGTGAAAATTCCCGGCCTTGACGGTAGCGGTAAAATGGGCAAGAGCGATGGCAACTGCATCTACCTCTGTGATGACGATGCGACTATCACAAAAAAAGTAAAGAAGGCTCTGACGGTGAGCGGTCCCACCGAGCCTAATGCAGAGAAGCCCGAATGTATCCAAAATCTCTTTACTTTTCTGGAAATCTGCTCCTCTCCGGAAATCAACGCTTACTTTGAGGAGCAGTGGAACACTTGTCAAATCCGTTTTGGCGACCTCAAGAAGCAGCTTGCCGAGGATTTGTGCAAAATCGTGGCTCCAATACGCGACCGCATCGAGCATTTCCAAAGCGACGACGCCTTTTTGGAACGCATCGCTCGCGAAGGGGCGGAACGCGCACGAGCATCTGCCGCCCAGACTCTACGCGAAGTTCGCGAGATAGTGGGATTTACTCCAAATCTCCGATAAACAAGATGCGCAGAATAGATATTGAAGAATTGCGAACACCTTAACAAACAATAAAAAGTACACAGAACACATTAACATCATGATAAAGCGCTTGTGGCGAAATTGGTAGACGCGCCAGACTTAGGATCTGGTGATTTCGGTCGTGTAGGTTCGAGTCCTATCAGGCGCACACATCAGAGAAGGAGGAAATTTCAAATGATTTTCCTCCTTATTTCTTTTATTGAAATATATACTTAATATGGGTAGGCGTAACCATTACCGGTGCAAAAGCATACGCTCCTACTCTCAATGAGAATTACTTCATGTGCGAAGATGCTCTGGATGAGGTGCATGCTAACACTCCTGTAATCCTCATTGGCGAAAGCGAAACCGCTACCGCAACTATTGCAACAACTACACCTTCTGTAGAGTCTATTCTTAGCGGAACAATCGCAAAAGAAGCTCGTGGCGAAAGAAATGTATATGTACTTTCCGCTAACAAAGGCAAATTAGGCTTCTATAAGTACGTCGGCGATAACATTCCCGGCTTCAAGGCATACTACACCACAGAGGCTACAGATACAGAAGCTAACGGCTTCGTTCTTAGCTTCGACGATGACATTACAGCTGTTGAG
>JAFLUU010000113.1 GCA_022508585.1 Prevotellaceae bacterium
AGAAGTTTGAACTTCTTGGTCAAGAACCGAATGCGTCTTGGTCAAGGTGTTTGCGTTTCTTGGTCAAGAAATTCAAAATTCGACGACATTTCTTCAATCTTTCACGACTTTCCGCACCGATAGAACGACTATTGATAACGCAAGATAGGAGTATAATAAATTTTCGGCGCGCTTTGCTGATTGAAGATGTATATTGTTTATATCCTCGCGGGCGCGTACCATATAATATTGTGGGGCAAAGAGAGGGTGAAAACGAATTTTTTGGAAGTTTTCTTGGGCGATAACGGAAAAAACACTATTTTTGCAGTGCACTATTGGAGGTGAGAGGTCCGCAGGCGGACTTCTCACTTTTGCTTAAGGACAAAGAACGTAACTATCTTAACCTTATTTAAGATGATTGACAAGCAGAAAGTCAAGAGCCTCGTAGATCAGTGGCTGGAGGGCAAGGATTATTTTATGACTGACCTCGTTGTCGACAGCGATGACCGCATTGTGGTGGAGATCGACCACAAAGACGGTGTGTGGATCGACGATTGTGTGGCGCTGAGTAAGTTTATCGAGGCTCATCTCGACCGCGACACCGAGGACTACGAGTTGGAGGTGGGCAGCGCCGGTATCGGTCAGCCGTTTAAGGTGGTGCAGCAGTATCTCAACAATGTAGGCAACGAGGTGGAGGTGCTTACCTGCGACGGCGTGAAGCTGCAGGGGCTACTGGAGGCGGCTGACGATGAGGGTTTCACTGTTGTGGTTAAGAAGAAGGTGAAGCCTGAGGGTGCTAAGAGGCCTAAGCTAGTGGATGAGGACATGAGGTTCGCTTACTGCGAGGTTAAGGTTGTGAAGGCTGTCATTAAGTTCTGACAAATACGGAGAATAATAAAAAACAATATATAAAATGGCAAGAAGAAAAGAAGAAACAATCAGCTTAATCGACACTTTTGCCGAGTTTAAGGAGACTAAGAGCATCGATTACGCTACTATGGTGAGCGTGCTGGAGGAGAGCTTCCGCAGCGTGATTGCCAAGATTTACGGCTCTGATGAGAACTACGATGTGATCGTTAATCCTAACAAGGGCGACTGCGAAATCTACCGCAACCGCGTGGTTGTGGCTGATGCTGACGTGAGGGACTCCAACAAGGAGATTTCTCTTACCGAGGCGCACAAGATTGCTGACGACTATGAGGTGGGTGAGGACGTGAGCGAGCGTATAGACTTCGCCAAGTTCGGGCGTCGCGCTATTCTCAACCTGCGTCAGACTCTGGCCAGCCGCATTCTGGAGCTGGAGCACGATGCTCTGTATAATAAATACAAGGATCGCGTGGGCGACATTGTCAGTGGTGAGGTGTATCAGGCTTGGAAGAACGAGATTATGCTCGTTGATGATGAAAACAACGAGCTTATCCTCCAGAAGAGCCAGCAGATACCCGGCGACTTCTTCCGTAAGGGCGACATCGTGAGGGCTGTGGTCTACAAGGTGGACAATGCTAACAATAATCCCAAGATATATTTGAGCCGCACGGCTCCTGAGTTCTTGCAGCGCCTCTTGGAGGCTGAGGTTCCCGAGATTAACGACGGCCTTATCTCGGTTAGGCGCATCGCGCGCATTCCGGGAGAGAGGGCGAAGATTGCCGTGGAGAGTTACGACGAGCGTATCACTCCCGTTGGCGCCGTTGTGGGCGTGAAGGGCAGCCGTGTGCATGGCATCGTGCGTGAGCTGCGCAACGAGAACCTCGATGTGATCAACTATACGGCTAATGCGTCGCTGTTTATCCAGCGTGCATTGTCGCCGGCGACTATTACAAATATTATTATTGATGAGGAGAACAAGACGGCGCAGGTTTATCTGAAGCCGAAGGAGGTCTCGCTTGCTATCGGCAAGGGTGGTCTCAATATCAAGCTGGCCGGTATGATTACTGGCTACAATATCGACGTGTTCCGCGATGCGGAGGAGGACGAGACCACGCCTGAGGCGAGCGACATCTACTTGGATGAGTTTGCCGACGAGATCGACGAGTGGGTTATCGACGCTCTGAAGCAGGCTGGCTATCAAACGGCACGCCAGGTAATGGCTGTGTCTCGCGAGTTGCTGGCCGAGGAGGCTGACCTCGAGGTTGACACCGTAGACGAGATGCTGAGGGTGCTGCATGAGGAGTTTGAACGCGACGAGGAGGCAGAAGGCGGTGAAGCCGAGGAGGCTGAGAGTTAGCGCATGGCCTTGCCGCAGGCTGAGAGGCTGGCGGCGAACTGCGACATCTCTATAAATCACCCCTAATAAAACCTTGAAGAATGAGTGTAAGATTAAATAAAGTATTAAAAGAGTTCAATATCGGCTTGCAGACGGCTATAGAGTGTCTGAGCAAGAGAGGATTTAATGTTGAGGCCGACTTGAGCACCAAGCTCACCGACGAACAATATAACATAATCCGCGAGGTGTATGGCATCGACAAGACTCAGAAGAAGGCCGCTGAGAATTTGAGCAACAAGCGTGCTGCTGACAAAAAAAGCACCCACTCCAAGCCCGCACCGGTGGAGGAAATCAAAACCACCCTGCCCGAACAGCCAAAATTCAAGACTGTCGGCAAGGTTGATCTCGATAGTTTGAAGCCGAAGCAGCCTAAGCCTGCCGCTCCGGTGCCTCCTCCTGTCAAGCCCGAGCCTAAGCCGGCTCCCGTTGAGCCTAAACCTGTGGAGAAGGCCGAGCCAAAAACCGAGCCGGTGGTCGTAAAGCCCACGGAGCCTACGGTTAAGTCCGAGCCGAAGGAGCAAAAAATCGTCACTCCCGCGCCTGTGGCACAGGAGAAGCCGGAACTGAAGAGTGCCCCCGAGATTTTCCGCCAAGTCGAGACTCAAACTATCGAGGGCCCCAAGGTTTTGGGGAGCATCGACCTCTCTTCTATCAATGAGAACACTCGTCCCAAAAAGAAGAGCAAGGAAGAGCGCAAGAAGGAGCGCGATGATAAAATGCGCCAGCAGAATAATGCTGTTGCCGGCAAGAAAAAGCGCAACCGTATCCAGCCTAATAAGGTTGACGTCAATGCTGAGGCCAAAAAAGTTACCGATGACGGTCGCCAGAACCGTAATAACTCCGACCGCGACCGCAATAATAGCAAGCGCGACCGCAATAAGCGCGGTGGCAAGGGCAATAACCCCGTCGTCAACAAGAATGTTGTCTCCGACGAAGATGTAGCAAAGGAAGTAAAGAAGACTTTGGCACGCCTGCAGAGTAAAAAAGCATTTGCCGCCGGTGCAAAGTACCGCCGTGAAAAGCGCGACCAAATCCGCGAGCAGATGGAGCTCCAGGCCAACGAGGAAGCATCCGAGAGCAAGACTCTAAAACTCACGGAGTTCGTTACTGCAAACGAGTTGGCGAGCATGATGAATGTGCCGGTAACCAAAGTAATCGGCACCTGCATGAGTATCGGCATGATGATAAGCATTAACCAGCGCATGGACGCCGAAACTATAAATATGGTGGCTGAAGAGTTCGGTTTCAAGACCGAATATGTCAGCGCCTCCGTATCCGAGGCAGTCCAGGAGGAAGAAGATTTGATTGAAGACCTCCTTCCGCGCGACCCCATCGTTACTGTGATGGGTCATGTCGACCATGGTAAGACTTCGCTGCTTGACTGGATTCGCAAGAGTAATGTTATTGCCGGCGAGGCGGGTGGTATTACACAGCACATCGGCGCTTACAATGTTACGCTCGAGAATGGACGCCACATCACCTTCCTTGATACTCCCGGCCACGAGGCTTTTACTGCCATGCGTGCCCGTGGTGCACAGGCCACCGACATTGCGATAATAATCATCGCGGCCGACGACGATGTGATGCCGCAAACAAAAGAAGCCATCAGCCATGCGCAAGCTGCGGGCGTGCCGATGGTATTCGCGATTAACAAAATCGACAAGCCCGGCGCCGATCCCGAAAAAGTCAAGGGCTCTCTGGCAAATATGAACCTTCTTGTGGAAGATTGGGGCGGCAAATATCAAAGTCAGGACATCTCGGCGAAAAAAGGTCTCGGAGTTAGCGATTTGCTCGAGAAAGTTTTGCTGGAAGCCGATATGCTTGAACTTAAAGCCAACCCCAACCGCAAAGCTACCGGTACGATTATCGAATCCTCCCTCGATAAAGGACGCGGCTATGTGGCTACTATCCTTGTCAGCAACGGTACTCTAAATATAGGCGACCATGTGATAGCAGGAACTTGCTATGGTAGAGTAAAAGACCTCACCGATGAACGCGGGCGCAAGGTTAAATCTGTAGGACCCTCACAGGCTGCAACATTGCTCGGTCTCAACGGAGCTCCGCAGGCCGGCGACACATTCCATGTCATGGAGAGTGAACAAGAAGTCCGCGAGATTGCGAATAAGCGCCTGCAGCTGCAAAGAGAGCAGGGCATCAGAACACAGCATCGCATTGGTCTGGAAGAAATCGGCGCTCGCATTGCGATGGGTGGCGTCGAGGAACTGAATATTATCGTCAAGGGCGATGTAGACGGTTCTGTTGAAGCATTGTCTGACTCTCTCATCAATCTTTCTACCGAGAAGATTCAGGTTAATGTCATTCACAAGGCAGTAGGTCAAATCTCCGAGAACGATATTGTCCTTGCCGCGGCATCGAAAGCCATCATCATCGGTTTCCAAGTCCGTCCCAGCAAGGGTGCGCGCATCGAGGCAGACAAACAAGGCGTCGATATTCGCCTTTACTCCGTCATCTACGACGCTATCGAGGAGGTCAAGGAAGCTATGGAGGGTCTGCTGAAGCCGATAGTCAAGGAGGAGGTTACCGCTCAGGTCGAGGTGCGTCAAGTATACCGCATCAGCAAAGTCGGGCTCGTGGCCGGCGCGTATGTTATCGACGGCAAGGTATCGCGCACCAACAAAGCGCGCCTTATACGCGACGGCATCGTGGTGTTCAGCGGCGAGATAAATGCTTTGAAGCGTTTCAAGGACGATGTTAAGGAGGTCAGCACCAATTTTGAGTGCGGTATCTCGCTGACCAACTGCAACGACATTCGCGAGGGCGACATCATCGAGACATATCAGGAGACCGAGGTAAGGCAGAGGCTTTAGCGTATGTCGTCAGTCGATATAACCATTCTTATTATCCTGCTCTGGGGCGCTTGGCGCGGCTGGAAGTCAGGGTTTATCAAGGAACTGTTTTCTACCTGCGGTTTTTTGGTAGGATTGGTGCTGGCAGCTATGTTTTATAGCGTGGTAGGCGAGCATTTCGCCCCCGCTTTAGGCTCCGGCAGCCAAGCCTCGTTTGCAACGAGCGTGCTTGCTTTCATTCTCATCTGGGTCGTGGTGCCGATATTCTGCGGTTTTGCCGCCAATGTCCTCACTCGTGCAGTGAAAGGCCTGCGGCTCGGGCCAATCAACTCCCTCCTCGGATTGATTGTGGGCTTCGCGAAATACTTTGTGCTCATCAGCGTAGTGTTTAGCGCCATGTCGTATGTAGGCATCGTTTCCGCCGACAGAAAAGAGGGCTCGCTCTTTTATCCTTACATCACTAAGTTAGGAAATCTCGTGTATGAAAATCGCGACATAGCCACCGAGAGCGGTCAGCTCGAGGACGACACGGTGTATATCCTCAACAAGAACAGTAAAGTAAACCAATAGAGAAGAAAAGAGCCCGAGAGCGTTGCCCTTGGGCTCGATATTCTAAGATAAATGGACAACGCTTTAGTCCGCGACATAGCAGACAGAGATTACGAGTACGGTTTCACTACCGATGTGGAAACCGAGATTATAGAGCGCGGCCTCAACGAAGATGTGGTGCGCCTCATTTCAGCCAAGAAGGGCGAGCCCGAATGGTTGCTCGACTTCCGCCTCCAGGCCTTCCGCCATTGGCAGACAATGGAGCAGCCCACATGGGCGCATGTCGACCTGCCGGCGATAGACTATCAGGCTATCTCTTACTATGCCGACCCGCGCGGACGGAAACGCGGCAACAAAAGCACAGAGATAGACCCCGAGCTTGAAAAAACTTTCGACAAGCTCGGCATTCCCCTCAACGAGCGCCTTGCACTCAGCGGCGTGGCGGTAGATGCCGTGATGGACTCTGTTTCCGTCAAGACAACCTTTAAGGAAAAGCTCGCTGAGAAAGGAATAATCTTCTGTTCCATTTCCGAAGCCGTGGCAGCCCACCCCGACCTCGTCAAGCAGTATCTGGGCAGCGTCGTGCCATATCGCGACAACTTCTTTGCCGCGCTGAATAGTGCCGTTTTCAGCGACGGTTCCTTTGTCTATATACCAAAGGGTGTCCGCTGCCCTATGGAACTCTCCACTTATTTTCGTATCAACGCCATCAACACCGGCCAGTTCGAGCGCACCCTCATAGTCTGCGATGAAGGCGCCTATGTCTCCTACCTCGAAGGTTGCACAGCCCCTCAGCGCGATGAAAATCAGCTCCACGCCGCAATAGTTGAAATTGTGGTGATGGATAATGCCGAGGTCAAATACTCAACCGTGCAGAACTGGTACCCGGGCGACCGCGAAGGCAAGGGCGGTGTCTACAATCTCGTGACCAAACGCGGACTACTCAAGGGAAACAACAGCAAGCTGTCGTGGACACAGGTCGAGACCGGTTCCGCTATCACATGGAAATATCCCAGTTGCGTACTACGCGGCGACAATTCGGTAGCAGAGTTTTACTCCGTGGCAGTAACCAACAACTACCAGCAAGCAGACACCGGCACAAAGATGATACACCTCGGGCGAAACACACGCTCCACCATCGTAAGTAAGGGCATCTCTGCCGGACACAGCCAGAACTCATACCGAGGACTCGTGCGCGTGGGAGCAAAGGCCACGGGCAGCCGCAATTACTCCTCCTGCGATTCGCTATTGCTGGGCGACCAGTGCGGAGCGCACACCTTTCCTTACATCGACGCCGCCAACGACAGCTCAGTAGTGGAGCACGAGGCCACAACCTCCAAGATTTCGGAAGAACAGCTCATGTACTGCAATCAACGCGGCATACCGCCAGAGGAAGCAGTGGCGCTAATCGTCAATGGCTACGCCAAAGAGGTGCTGAACAAGCTCCCCATGGAGTTCGCCGTCGAGGCGCAGAAACTGCTGAGCGTTTCCCTCGAAGGCAGTGTCGGATAGCGCAGTTGTAACGACCTGCACACGAGCAGGAGTAGTGCTGTTGCCAATCGCGGAGCACGATAAACGGAAACGAGATACCATTTTTGCGTTAAGTCCGATAGCTTAAACGAAGTCTTTTCCTCATCTTTTAGAAGTAATAAGGCATTTCCCTTTTTGATAATGTGCAAAGAATAATAGGCACTCCCATACGAGAGTGCCTATTATTCTTTATTTTGTTATTTTCTACCCTTGTGCCAGAATAAATTATAGGTAGAATAGAAGCACAAAATCGTTTCACTCATCTTGATAGCCGTTGCAAATTTTTCGGAAATAGATAACATTGTAGATAATAGAGCCAACAGTGTTCAGAACTCCAACCTTATCATACCAAACCTCCACCTCGCTACACCATATCCCCTCAAAGTTTTACCTATCCTCGTTGAAGTTCGCAGAAAAGGCCTC
>JAFLUU010000114.1 GCA_022508585.1 Prevotellaceae bacterium
GGAAATTCTTATAAGGTTTTTTAAAAAATCATATATGATTTTTTAAAGTTTCACGATGAAAAAACAAACGCCGAGACCCAAAAATCAGACGCGCACGACATTTCTTTCCGTCCGCACGATATTAGAAGAAATACCGACGCTCTTTTGTAGCATGCGCGTAGGCACAAAAAAATGTGCGCACGATTATAAATACGGAGTGCTACCACTTTATCGGCTCTATTCCGTGTGTGGTGAGGTATTCGTTGGTTTTTGAGAAATGGCGGCAACCAAAGAAGCCGCGGCTGGCGCTCAATGGAGAAGGGTGGGGGGCTTCCAGAATGAGATGCTTGCTACGGTCGATAAGCTCGGCTTTGCGGCGTGCGTGAGCGCCCCATAACAGAAACACTATATGCTCTCTCCCTGCCGAGAGGGCTGCAATGGCTGCGTCGGTAACGCGCTCCCACCCGATGGTGGAGTGCGATGCCGGGGTGTGGGCGCGCACGGTGAGCGAGCTGTTGAGCAACAGCACACCCTGCTCTGCCCAGCGTGTGAGGTCGCCGTCGGTGGGTGGCGGTGTGTTGAGGTCTTGTGAAATCTCTTTGAATATGTTGCGCAGCGAGGGTGGGAAGAGTATCCCTTTTGGCACTGAAAAGGCGAGACCGTGTGCCTGGCCTATGTCGTGATAGGGGTCTTGACCGATGATTACGACCTTAACTTTCGAGAACGGGCATATATCGAACGCTGCGAAGATTTTTCCCGCCGGCGGGAAGACGGTTGTACGGCTATATTCCGCCCTTACATATTCGGCTAATTGTGCAAACTCAGCCGACTGCCACACCTCGGCGAGCCGCTCGCGCCATTCGTTGTCAATTCTTACATTCATTGTCTTAGGCTTGCAGGTGATTCCAGCCTTGTGCTTGGAGCGGATATTCGGCTCCGTCGCGAGTAACGAGCAGTGCGCCGAGTTCTTCGCGCTGGATATGGCCGATGATGTGAATGCCCTCGAGCTGGCTCACTCTCTCGTAGTCTTTCAGCGCCACGGTGAAGAGCAACTCATAATCTTCGCCGCCATTGAGGGCGCAGGTTACGGGGCTGATGCCGAACTGCTCGGCCTGTATGGAGGTCTGGTAGTCGATGGGCAGGCGGTCTTCATAGATAGAGCAGCCGCAGTGGCTCTCGTGGCAGATGTGAAGGAGCTCCGAGCTGAGACCGTCGGAGATGTCTATCATGGCGGTGGGTTTGATGCCGGCTTCGCGCAGTTGGCTCACCACATCGCCGCGTGCCTCCGGCTTGAGCTGGCGCTCTAATAGGTATTCCTTGCCCTGGAAGTCGGGCTGCGCCTGTGTCTCTGCATCTTTGCCGGTCTGCTGATTGAAGACGGCTTTCTCCCGCTCCAAGAGTTGCAGTCCCATGTAGGCTGCGCCGAGGTCGCCGCTGACGCAGACGAGATCCGTGTCCTTGGCGCCGGAGCGGTAAACGATGTCGTCCTTGTTTGCTTGTCCCAAGCAGGTAATGCTAATGGTTAGACCTGTGAGCGATGAGGTGGTGTCGCCGCCCACTATGTCTACGCCGTGGTTCTTACAGGCGAGCTTGATGCCTTGATAAAGTTGCTCGAGGTCTTCTACGCTGAAGCGCTTGCTCACTCCGAGGCTGACGGTGAGCTGTGTCGGTTTGCCGTTCATGGCGTAGATGTCGGAGATATTGACCATAGCTGCCTTGTAGCCCAAGTGCTTGAGAGGCACATAGGTAAGGTCGAAATGCACGCCCTCTAACAAAAGGTCGGTGGTCATTAGAGTACAGCCGAGGTTTTCGTCTTTTTCGCCGGACTTGGCGCATAAATCGGTCGTTACGACCGCGCAGTCGTCGCCGATACCTTTGAGGGTGGAGGCATTTTGTGGCTTGATGTCGGCAGTCAGGTGGCGGATTAAGCCAAATTCGCCGAGAGTGGAGATTTCGGTGCGGTTATTCATTGCTTATAGCGTGGGTTATGAGTTGATTGAGTACGGTGTCTTGGTCAAAGAGTATTTTTACGCCGATATTCTGCACATGGAGTTTGCTTTTCAGTGCAGCAGGCAGATTGTCCGATAGTCTACTGAAGTCTTTGGCGGTGGTGATGACGACATCAGCCTCCTCGGCGGCGCTGTTTAAGGCGGCGAGGTCGCGTTGGCTGAAGGCGTGATGGTCGGGAAAAACAATGGTCTGCACTTTTCGACAGAGCGGGGTGAGGTATTCAATGAGCGGTTGCGGCTTGGCGATGCCGGTGAAGAGCAACACGCTCTGCTCCGAGAGCTTTGGCAACGGCAGCAGCTCGTATTCGATAGCGGAGAAGAACACTCGCTGTGTTTCGGTGGGCTTCAGTTCGCTGATTATCGCCTCGGCATCCTGCGGAGTGAGGTTTTCGGGGCATTTTGTAACGACTATGATGTCTGCCCGCGCCGCTCCGTGCGCCGCCTCGCGCAGTCTGCCCTCCGGCAAGACGCGGTCGCGGGTGTAGAGACGGCTGTAGTCGGTCAGCAGTAGGTTAATGTCGCGGTGAAGATAACGATGCTGGTAAGCGTCGTCGAGGATAAGGCAGTCTATGTCGGCATTCGTTGCCAAAAGGCGGCGCGCGCCTACCACTCTGTCCTCACAGACGAAGACGGGAACGGCACCGCGAAAAGAATGATAGACCTCCAGCGGCTCGTCGCCCACCTCATGGGCGGTGCTGGCGCTGTTTACATGCAGGAAACCGTGCGTCCGTCTGCCATAACCGCGCGAAAGCAACGCAGGGTGCTTGCCCTCGTCTATAAGATGGCGCAACAGCCAGATGCACATGGGGGTTTTGCCCGTGCCGCCCACGCTAAGGTTGCCCACGCTCACCACTTTGACCGCCGCCGTGCTGATTGGCAACCGTCCGGTGTCGAATCGGCGGTTTCTTGCCTGCATTATGCGGCTATAGAGCCACGAAATAGGGCGTAAGATGGGAAATGTGCGAAACTTAGTAGGGTTTGGCATCGCTTTGAGCCTTCGTTTCTGGCGGCTGGGCGTGATACTATTTTATGTTGATGATATAAGGAACGCGCGCGTAGACACGGCAGCCGTTTTTGAGGCTCTGCATAATCTGCAGGGGCTCGTATAGCTCGCCAAGGACAGCGCGCAGAGGTTTAGAGTAGACCTTCTCGGCGGAAGAGTCGAGCATAAATTCGGCATACCAGGGTTTAAGGAGGGGAAGGTCGACGGTAGTGTATTTGTCGCCGAGCTTAGCTTTAGCGGCGGCGTACTTGACGGCGTCTTGCAGGCTCCCCAGCTTGTCGACAAGCCCAATTCGCACCGCTTGCTTGCCGGTCCATACACGCCCTTGGGCAATGCTGTCCACTTGAGCCGTGGTCATCTTGCGAGAGTCGGCCACGCGCTTAAGAAAGAGGCTGTAACCATTGTCAATGTAGGCTTGCAGGCGTTTTTCCTCCTCGGGATTGAACGGCCGACCCATGTTGCCGAAATCGGCGAGTGCATTGGTCTTGACAATGTCGTACTTAAGAGAGAGTTTGTCGGTCAATAGTTCGCTAATGTCGGGAATCATGCCGAAAATGCCGATAGAACCGGTCAGAGTGGCGGGTTCGGCAAAGATATAGTCCGCGCCGGCTGACAGATAGTAGGCGCCGGAGGCCGCCATGCCGCCCATAGAGATAACTACGGGCTTCTTCTTTGCCAGTTTGTCGATGTTGTGCCATATTTGCTCGGAAGCGTAGGCGCTGCCGCCGCCCGAATTAACGCGGATAACGACCGCCTTGACGGTTTTGTCGTCGGCAAGGCGCTGGAGCTCCTTGTTCATCTCCGGAGCCACGATGGTGCTGCCTGTGGCGAGCCCCATTTCCGGCATATCCACGACTTCTCCCTCAGCATAATAGATAGCAATCTTGTTGTCGCCGACCGTTTGCGACTCCAGGGCGCAGAGAGTCTCCGGATTGACGAGATTTAATTTCTCTTCTGCGTCAATGCCTATTTTTTTCTTGAGCATATCGGTGAACTCGTCCTTATACATTAGCGTATCGACGAGGCCGCAGTTTTTAATGTCGACGCTGCGTGCGAGTCCCATGAAGTTGTCGGCAAGGCTGTAGAGTTCCTGCCTGGCAATGTTGCGGCTGTCGCTCACATCGTCGAGATAAGTTTGCCAAATGTCGTCGAGAAAAGCGGTAACCTGCTCGCGATTAGCGGCAGACATCTGCGTTTCGGTGTAAGGCTCGACGGCACTTTTGTAAGTGCCCACCTTATAAACCTGCATCCGCACGCCCAATTTCGCCATTAGATCCTTATAAAACAAAATCTGCGAGCTGAGACCGTGCCAATCCACGGTACCGACAGGATTGAGCACCACCTTGTCTGCCACAGAGCAGAGATAGTATGTACCTTGCAGATAATTGTCAGCATAGGCGTAGATTGGTTTGCCCG
Source organism: Prevotellaceae bacterium (assembly GCA_022508585.1). GTDB lineage: Bacteria > Bacteroidota > Bacteroidia > Bacteroidales > Bacteroidaceae > UBA6382. The sequence continues at coordinate 4,408 of JAFLUU010000114.1, forward strand.
ACTGCTTAAAGTCGTTCAGAGCCTTGCGCAACTCTTGCAGCGAGGCGGGATCAGCTACCAGAGTGCCGCCCTCAAGCCAGACACCCTTGATTTTGTCGTCATTTTTCGCAAGGGCTAAGGCTTTAATCGTCTGGTGCAGGCCAATAGTAGCGTCGTCGGTGCCGATGATGGCGGTCAGCGTGTTGTCAGCCTGCTGTTCGCCGACTATGCCGCTGAGGCGGACGTGTAGTAGGCTGTTATCCTTGATGTTAGTGGGCGTACTGCTACCGCCAACGAGGGTCGCCACGATACAGATGCCAATAATCAAGACAATAATTCCACCAATAGTGAACGCAATGGTCGACGAGAGCACACTAAGCCAAAAGTGTTTAGCCCAAGATATAGTTACTTTTGTAAGTCTTGCCATAGTCAAAGATAAATTTGCTGCAAATATAGTTAAAATATACCATATCTTGTAATTTATCATTGCTGCTAACGTACTAAATCGCCAAATAAACACTACCTTTGCTTACAAAAACTATACATAATCCTATGCACAAACGTATCTTTCGTTATATCGCGCGCCATAAGTACGCCGCCTCTATCGTTATTTTCGTAGCACTGATAGCTTACCTCGACTCCAACAGTCTGTATAACCGCTACCAACTTTATAAGGAGGAGCAGATTTTGCAAGACGAAATCGCAGCCTACAAAAACCAATACGAGCGCGACACTCGTCTCTACATGGACTTGCAGCACGACCCCAATGCTGTGGTCAGAATTGCTCGCGAGAAATATTATATGAAGAACGAGAACGAAGACATATACCTTTTTGACGATGAAGCCGCTCAATAGCCTACAGCTGTTCATCTACCGCCTCGGCGGAGTGCTGATAATCCTCGGTGCAGCCCTCAACCCGTTGCACAGCACCATAGCACCATATATATATAGCGCGGGCGCGTTGCTGTTCGCCTCCATGCAGATGCTGGCGCGCTACGAGGGCGAGAGTATGATCATACGCCGCCTGCGTAGGCAGCAGATATTCGGCGCGTTGCTGCTGTTGGTAAGCGGCGTACTGATGTTCGGTCAGCAGTTTCGCCTTATGTATATGCGGCGCAACGAATGGCTTGTGGTGATGCTCATAGCCGCAGTGTTCGAGCTCTATGCCGCGTTTCGCATACCTGCCGAACTGGAGAAAGAACGTAACAAATAGTTGCAGAAAGTTAAGATAGTTCAAATTTTTGTTAAATTGCGACGGCTAATTAAACTTAAAGCCGTCGCAATTGTCTTATTGACAGAAAGTATTTAACCTTAAAACCGTAAAAGTTATGAAAAAGACAATCATTTTGAGCCTCGCGCTCGTATTAGGACTCGTGAGTGCAATAGCACAGAATAACGGCAACCGTCCTCGCGGCGAGCGCCCCAATGCTCCTCGTCTCACAGCCGAGCAGAGAGCGCAGACCATTACTGACCGTGTCGCCAAGGCATACGACCTTAACGCAGAGCAGAAAGCTAAGCTCCTCGAGCTCAACCAGACCACTCTCGCCAAGGCTGCTAAGCCGCAGGGCGCGCCTAAGGATAGTGCCAATGCCAGACCGCAAGGTGGCGCCGACCGCCGTAATGACCCCGCTTTCGCATACATGAGGGCTCTGCGCGAGATAATGACGCAGGAGCAGTTCCAAGCCTACATGCTCGACAAGTCGATAGAGCGCAGCTTGATGCCACAGATGCAAAACCGCATGGGGCAGGGCGGTCAGCGCGGCAACTTTGCCCCTCGCAGCGGACAAAACAATGACGCAACCTCGACCAAGAGTAAGAAAAAGTCTAAGAAGTCCGAGTAAACAGACATTATATTTAGGCTATACGACACCGAAAATGCAGAGCACGCGCACTAAGCGCGTGCTTTTTTCGTTATACAACAACTAAAAAATCTCCAAACAATTCTTACTTTCAGAAAATATACATACTTTTGCAGCGAATAATCTCAAAAACAATGCCAATGAAGTAGAATTGCACCGAAATAGTGCGTGCACCTTGAAGATATTAGGAAAAAGCGTTTAGCTTTGTTTACGGTCTTTTGAAACTTAGACACTTTCAACAAGCCTTCCCAAACAAAAGCGACAGCGTTCACGCCTTATGGCGTGGGCTTTACTCGTTATTTGAAGGCAAAGGTAGTCTAAGACCTCAAAAGACAAATAATTCAGAGTTTTGTCCGCGCTTTTTTTGTGCCCGTACCTTCTGAACACGAGGACAAGTAAGCAAACACTATCATTAACCGTCCACAATCTAATTAGGACACAAAACAAACAAAAATGAAAAAGACTTTGTTAATTTTAGTTGCAATGATTAGCCTTGCAATTTCAGCGTCTGCTGAGTATAAAAAGTATGTTGGAAAGGTTGTAACTCAGACCACTTATGTGTATTATAGCCTTAGCACCGGTGAAATGGTCGAAAGAGATGAATGTAGGCCGGTAACTAAATCTGTAACCACATATGCAGACAATGAAAGTGATGCGAAGTATAATGTTACATCAGACTTAGGCCTGGGATATCACGATTTAGGAATTGTAACTTACAAGGGGCAGAGACTTAATAAATTTGAAAACAAACTTCTTGTCGGTGTTGATCTTAAATTAGCTCGATAAATCGTTGTCGTGATATTTCATGGTGGCACATTCCTCAATATTCCAGTGGCTTGTGCCGCCATTTCTTTTTGCATTATTACCACTTACAATAGTATAAAATCTCCATATTTTAATGCAAAATCTATTTGCATAATTAACTCATGCGCATACATCGCAGAACCTCGTGCGCAAGGCGTCTAAATGCGAGCACACCGTGAGAAATGTCGTTGTTTTTGTTTGTATTGTGCATCTTGCGGCGCTAAATGTCGTTCACACAGCAATGAATATCGTCAAGACTGCACCTAATCCCCTCAAACTTTTACCAAACCTCGTTGAAGTTCGCAGAAAAGGCCTCCGCGTATGATTTTTGAGCCTCGGCGCGCGTTTTTTCATCGTGAAACTTTAAAAATTCATATAAGAATTTCTAAAAAACCTTATAAGAATTTCCGGGAATTTATATAATAATTTTTGAAAATTCTTATAAGATTTTTTCATTTTTCACGACATTTCTACGAGTT
>JAFLUU010000115.1 GCA_022508585.1 Prevotellaceae bacterium
AATTTTTAAAGTTTCACGATGAAAAAACAAACGCGGAGGCTCAAAAATCGCGCGCAGAGGCCTTTAGTGTGAGTCCGCACGACGTATCGAACAATTTTGAGGACTAATGTAATGCGGGGATAGGGGTTGTGTATGGCGAAAATGGCCTTTTTCTCGGCGCGCAGGGCGGAGGTGTGGGTGAAAATGCGTAACTTTGCCGAGTTAATAACCTATAATAGAAAAGAAGATGAAGCAAAATATCCTTGCTATAAGTGGTAAGCCCGGCCTCTACCTCATGGTGGCGCGCGGCACGAATACTCTGATTGTGGAGACGGTCGATGAACAGAAGAAGCGCTTTAATGTGAGCGTGCGCGACCGCATCACTTCGCTCAACGATGTGTCGATGTATGTGGACGACGGCGATGACGTAAATCTGATGAACGTGTTTGAGGCTATGAAGCAGAAGGAGGACGGCAAGGCTGTGCAGATTGACCTAAAGAAGGCTTCTAAGGCCGAGCTGGCCGACTATGTGGGCGAGGTGCTACCCAACTATGATCGCGACCGCGTGTATCCTAACGATATGCGTAAGTTGATACAATGGTATAACATTCTTGTCAACAATGGTTATACCGAATTTGTAGACGCCGAGAAGGAAAAGGACGATGACTCTGCTGCAGAGGCTTAATGAAGGCGACCGTTTTGCCCGGACTAACGGCATGCAGCTCACCGAGGTGCGCGAAGGGTATGCCCGGGCGGAGATGACGGTGGAGGAGAAGCATCTTAATGGTGCCGATGTGTGCCAGGGGGGCGCTATCTTCACGCTTGCCGACCTTGCATTCGCGGCTGTGAGCAACTGCCGTGGCATTCTCACGCTGGGCATTGGCAATACGATCGACTATATCAGTTCGGCACGCTTGGGCGACCATCTTGTGGCGGAGGCGGTGGAGAGTGTGAATCACCCGAAGCTGCCGCAGTGCGTCATTAGCGTTAAGAATCAGGACGGCGTGCTGATTGCTATGGTTACCGGACGCAGTTATCGCAAGAAACAGAATTTTGAGTTCGACGGACTACAGCCCTAACAAAACAGCCCTCAGGGCTGCACCGCTGAGCGTTGCGGGTGGTCGGGAGAAAATAGATTAGCGAGAATTGTCAAACAATTCTCGCTAATCGTTTTGTGGGGTTTCGTTTCTCTGTTGTCTAAACTTAAGACCTTCTTGTCTATGTTAGGCTCAGATTACCCACTATTTGGATAATTCTCCTCCGGACTTGGCGCCCAAAGGGGGTCGTAACGACCCCTTAGTGGGTGTCGAAGCGGATTTGGGTCTGGAGTTGAATCATGTTGTAGTTCTTCTTCCAGCTGGAGGTTGGGTCGCAGTATGTCCACTGCAACTGTACGCGGCATTTGGGGAAGAACCAGTACTGCACTCCTAAGGTGTAGTTGGTCTGATGCAGACCTATCTCCGTGTTGCGGTCGAAGTAGTCTACGGAGGCTACGGCGTCCACGTCTTTCGTAATGTTGGTCGTTGTGGTAACATAGGCACCTTGGCTCTGCACGGGGCCGTCCCAACCCTTGAGATACTCTGCGCGCAGAGAGAATGGGGCTGTCTGATAGCTGGCGCCGGCAGAAATGCGGTGGCGGCGGTAGTTCTGACCGTCTTTGACGTATGGATTAAACGGCGAGTTGGCAATAGCGTGGCCGTGGCCGAGCTGGCCTGAAATAACAACGCTCAACGGGTCGATGAGCTTGTAGGTCAGTTTGCCTATGAGGTCTTTCGACTTGTTGCCGTCGCGAGTATTGATGCCTGTGCCGTTCATTATGCCGAGTTCATAGGAGAGTCCTGTGTTGCCGGCATCACCGAAGATGAGGAAGCCGAGGTCGCGTCCCGTGTGGTTGCCAAAGAGCGGGTCGCCGCCGATGCCTGCGAGGTAGAGCACCGACTGAGCGTAGCAGTCGATGAGCTCAACAGAAGTGGGCGAGAGAGGATTCTCTAAGGAGAACGAGTTTTTGAACTGACCGAGGCGGAATCCGAGACCTTTGAAGGGGCGGAAGTCGGTATAGAACTCCAATGGCTTGGCGTTGAAGTCGTGCATGAACAGGAATGACCACTGGTCGGTAATTTTAGCCTTGGCCCAGAACACGGTGCGCTTGAAGTTGAAAGAATTGTCGTTGGTCTGGGTGTTGTAGTCGTAGCCTCCCTGCACATATCCGTGCAGCTCGATGCGGTCGGCGAGCTTGTCTACGAAAGCGCCGAGGTCTTTTGTACTTGTTTGAGGGGCATTGTTCACTGCAGGCGCCTCAATACTGTAGCCGTCGAAGTTGTTGTCGGTGTCGTTTTCGTTTTCGTTGTTTTGTGCTGCTGTGGCAGGTATCGTTATGCCGAGTGCGAGCAGCGCAATGTGATAGAATTTCATAATTTTCAGTATTTAGTTATTATTTAAAGCATTCAAACATTTTGTTGACAAGATTGCTGTCCATCTTCTTTGTGAATAGACTGACAATCCACACGATGGGGAAACCGCCCACCATAGCAATGGCGCCGCAGTTGATGGGGTTGGCAATGGCGTTGCCGGTGAGCATATTCACCACAATCAGCCCGACACCCCAAATAAAACAAGCCCACACTGATGCCGGCGTAACGCCTTTCCAGTATAAGCCGAGCATAAACGGCGCAAGGAAGGCGCCGGCCAGCGCACCCCAAGAGATACCCATAAGTTGAGCGATGAAGGTAGGCGGATTGAGGGCGATGAGCAGCGAAATGGCGATGAAGAACACGATGAGAAGGCGCATCACTACCACTTTGCGGCGCTCGATGTTGCCGGCTACGGTGTCGTCGATGTTGCCCTCCTGCACTTCGGTGTTGCTGGCCTTCTTGTCGCGATAGATGAGGTCGAGCGTCATTGTCGAGCTGGAGGTCAAGACCAAAGAAGCGAGGGTACTCATCGAAGCAGAGAGCACAAGCAGTATCACGAGCACGATTAAAATATCAGGCAGCGTTACGAGCATCGAGGGAACGACGCTGTCGAAGGCAATCTTGCCGTCTGGCGCATAGATGGCGGGGCTGTCAAACAGTCTGCCGAAGCCACCGAGGAAATAGCAGCCGCCGCTTATCACAAGGGCGAAGATAGTAGAGATAATCGTGCCGCGGCGAATGGCTTTCTGGTCGGTGATAGAGTAAAACTTGCCCACCATTTGCGGCAGACCCCATGTGCCGAGCGAAGTGAGGATAACCACTCCGAGCAGGTTCCACGGATCGGGACCAAACAGCGTGGCGAATCCTCCGCTGCCGCTCGCGCTTTCTCCATCAGCGGGCAACTCGGCCAATTTGGCGACGGCGCCGCTGAAACCGCCCTGGCTGTTAAGCACAGCCATGATGACCACCACTATACCGAAGAGCATCACGATGCCCTGAATGAAGTCGTTGATTGCTGTCGCCTTGTAGCCGCCGAGAATCACATAGACCGCTGTCAGAGTCGCCATCGCGATTGCACAATAGATGTAGGGGATTCCGAAACCCATCTCAAACAATGTGGAAAGCCCCTTGTACACTCCGGCCGTGTAGGGAATTAGGAACACAAACACAATCAGAGATGCCACAATCCGCAAGTTCTGGCTCTGAAACCTGATGCCGAAGAAGTCCGGCATCGTGCGCGAGTCGATATGCTGCGTGAGTTGTTTGGTACGCTTGCCCAGCACAATCCACGCCAGCAGGCTGCCGATGATAGCGTTGCCGATGCCTATCCAAGTGCTGGAAAGGCCGTACTTCCAGCCGAACTGTCCGGCGTAACCGATGAAGACTACGGCGCTAAAGTAGCTGGTGCCGTAAGCAAAGGCGGTGAGCCAAGGCCCTACGCGGCGCCCTCCGAGCACAAAGCCGTCCACGCTATTCGCTTGCTTGCGCGAATAGAGTCCCACGCCAATCATTATGGCGAAAAAGACGATCACAAGTAGGATTTTAGTAATCATAGTGCATGAAAATTTTGATAAAGAATGAGTTTTTGTCTACCTTATTATATATAATGTGCTACACAACTTCGCTCAGATGCTCCTCGCTGATGAAATTGATTTTGTTGAGGCTGATAATCTCGTGGGCTTTTTCGGTATCGCTGGTGCGGAAGATGATAATGCCCTTGCCTTTGAGCATAAAGGAGTACATATAGCTGATATTGACACCGCCCTTGCTCAGAAGCTCGAACAGGTTGGCAGCTTGGCCGGGCGTGTTGTCCAGTTGAATGGCGAACACATCGCTTATCGTTACGCTGATGCCTTGTTCTCTGAGCAGCAGGAAGGCTTGCGAGGGCTTGTCGCAGATAATGCGGTAGAGACCGTAGTCAACGGTGTCGGAGATGGTCGACGCGATGATTTGAATGCCTGCTTCCTTGAGCACATCGAGCACTTTGACCAGCGTGCCGTTCTTATTCTCGATGAATGCGGATAGTTGGTGGATAGTCATAAGAGTATTGTTCTGCTGTTATTGATAAACCTTGCGCTTGTCGACCACACGAACGGCCTTGCCTTCGCTCACGGGCAGCGTGCCTTTCGCCACGAGCTTCACATGAGGCGTGAGCAGTATCTCGTCTTTCAGTGCGCGCGTGATGTCTTTGTTGAGCTTCTGCAGACGGGCGTAATCGTCGGTGAACATTTCTGCCAGCTCTACCTCGACGGTCATATTGTCGTTGTCGTCGTCGGTGGTGAGGGTGATGAGGTAGTTATTCGCCAGCTCGGGGAAAGTCATCAGTATCTTCTCAATCTGAATGGGGAAGATATTCACTCCTCGCAGCACCATCATGTCGTCGCTGCGCCCCCGCATACGGTCAAGCCGCACATGGTTGCGCCCACAGGGGCAGGTGCGACCCAGCACACGCGTCAAGTCGCGTGTACGGTAGCGCAACAGGGGCATAGCCTCGCGGCAGAGGGTGGTAAGCACGAGCTCGCCGATTTCTCCGTCGGGCACAGGCTCCAGAGTGTCGGGGTCCACGATTTCAACTATGTAGTAGTCCTCCCAGAAGTGCAGGCCGTTCTGCTCCTGGCACTCGAAGCCGACACCCGGGCCGCACATCTCGCTCATGCCGAAGGAGTTGTAGGCCTTAACGCCCATCATCTGTTCTATACGCTGGCGCTGCTCCTCGCTATGGGGCTCGGCGCCGATGGCAAGCACGCGCAGCTTGGTGTCGCGGCGCGGGTCAACGCCCTGTTCCTGCATCACCTCGTACAGACGCGTTACATAGCTCGGCACAGCGTGCACGGCGGTGGTGCCGAAGTCGCGCATAAACTTGATTTGGCGCAGCGAGTTGCCTGCCGCAGCGGGCACAGTGAGCATACCCATGCGCTCAGCGCCATATTGGAAGCCGAGGCCGCCGGTAAACATGCCGTAGCCGCTCGAGTTCTGGAACACATCGTTGGGACGCAGTCCCACCATCCACAGATTGCGCGCCACTTGGTTCGCCCACTCGTCGAGGTCGCGCTGAGTGTGGAGAATAACGGTGGGATTGCCCGTCGTGCCGCTCGAAGAGTGCAGCCTGACGCACTCTTTCAGCTCCACGGCAGCCATACCGAAGGGGTAAGTGTCGCGAAGGTCGGTCTTGGTGGTAAAGGGGAGCTTGCGCACATCCTCCACCGTCTTGATGTCGTCGGCAGTGATGCCGAGCTCTTTGAATTTCTGCTGATAGAAAGGCACTTTCATGCACTGCCTTACGGTTTCCTGCAGTCGCTCGTTCTGAAGTTTAGTGATTTCTTCTCTTGAGAGCGCCTCGTATTGCGGGTGCAAGTAGGGGGAATCTATGTTCATTGTCGATAATGTATGTTTAGTTTGCTTGTTGATTTTTATGGAACTCCTCGATTCTCTCGCGGAACAGCTCCTCCTGCTCTTTGGAGAAGAACGAGGTGCAGATGCGCACACCCTGCTGCTCGCTGCCCATCGTGTCGAGCGGATAGACCGCGATGCCGTAGTACATCAGCTCGCGCGTGAGCTCAAGGTCGTTCATCTCGGGGTATTGCACCGTGAAGTAGAACCCGTCGGCCAGCGGAGCGCCCATATCGTTGTCGTAGACGAGGTAGAAGCCGTTCGCCGTCAGCACCTGCTTCATAAAGGCGGCTCTGCGTCCATACTCCTTCACATCATCGAGGAAGTTGTAGCGCCCTTCCACCGCAGCCTCCATCAGAGCCGCCATAGCGTGCTGCACAGAGTGGGTCGTGCCGCTGGAGAAGGTGTACATCAGCCTGTTGGCAAAGAAGTTGCCGAACTCGCCCACGCCGAATTTCTCCTGCATATTGGCATAGACGCGATGATAAAGCACATTGCCGATACACATCACGCCGATGCGTTGCCCGGCATAGCTGAACGCCTTGCTGCCCGACACCGCCAGCATGTAATTGTCCGTATAGCGAGCCACAGTAGCCTGATAAGGCTCCTGATAAGGGTGCGAGAGGTCGCGGCGGAAGTCCATGGCGAAGTAAGCCAAGTCCTCCAATACTATAACATCGTGCTTCGTGGCAAGACGGCCTATGCCCTCGAGTTCCTGCTCGTTGAAGCATACCCACGAGGGGTTGTTGGGGTTGCTATAGACGATGCCGCAGATGTTTCCCGCGCCGAGAATTTCGTCGAGCTTCTCGATTAGCTTCTCGCCGCGGTAGTCGTAGATGTCAAGCCCTATGTGCTTAAGCCCTATCACATCGCACTGCGTGGTCTGCACCGGAAAGCCGGGCTGAATCAGCAGCACCGTGTCGCGTTCGGGCGTAGCGTGGTGCCAAGCCGTGAACGCAGCGAATGTGCCCTGCATACTGCCGGTGGTAGGAATGCAGCCCTCCGGCGCAATGTCCACGCCGATAAACGCTTTCACGAACTTCGATGCCGCTTCCTTGATGCGCGGTATTCCGCCGTTGGGCGGATAGATAGTTGCGCAGCCGTTGCTCAGCGCTTCCTGCTCGGCTTGTAGCGCAATGTCGGAGGGCTGCAAGCCGGGCACCCCCATTTCGAGGTGAATCACGGGCTGCCCCGTGCGTTGCTCCAATAAACGCGAGAGGGACTGAATGTCTCGGATTGTTGCCTCCGAGAAGTCGCCCAGTCCCATCTCCTCTATCGCTTCAGTAACGATTTTATGGTCAAGTGAATTGCTCATAATCTTATCATGCTTATTCTGTCGGTTGCTAATTTACGCATTTTTTAACAATCGCACCATAGAATAGCACAGAAAAACATAAAATCCGCCCCGATAGTCCGCCAAATTTTCCACAAATCCACGCCAACCCCTGCAAATTCGCCTCGTTGCCCCTCGCGCGCGCAAACAATTTATATAATATACGCTCAGACAACATATAATATCCACGCTCTTGCCAAACTTTATCCCCACCTTGCTGCCACTTATCCCTCTTTACATTGCACCTAACCCCCTCAAAGTTCGCAGAAAAGGCCTCCGCGCGCGATTTTTGGGCCTCGAAATTCGTAG
>JAFLUU010000116.1 GCA_022508585.1 Prevotellaceae bacterium
TTATATGAATTTCTAAAGTTTCACGATGAAAAAACAAACGCCGAGGCTCAAAAATTGCGCGCGGAGGCCTTTTCTATGAACTTCGAGGGGGTTAGGTAAAATTTAGATGATATAAGGTGCGATGTAGAGGGAATTTTGTGAAATTTTGGCGCGGTTTAGGTCTGGTGTTGAGGGTTATCCGGAAGGGTAGCTGTCTTAAAGTGCGTATTTGGAGGCTTGGCCTTTCCTGTTTTACGGAAATCGCTGCAAAAAATTAGGTAAAAATAATTCGCTTGTAAGCGATTAGTACTCTAACGTTACTATAATGGGCAGGTGGTCGCTGTATCCGCCGCGATAGACAGCTCCTTGATAGGTGCGCCATGGCTTGCTGTCGCCGTGTCGTCGGTCTGCCTCAAGCAGAAATGGATATGCGGCAACGCTTAGCGGATTGCGCGCGAGGTGAAGTCGATTGCGGGTGTCGAGAAGTCGACCATTGACTATACATTGGTCTATTAGTTCCCAGTGTCCGCGATATTTATAACTGGTTAGTGCTCCGTTGTCTCTGCGTTGCAGGTTTGCGGTGTTGTAGAGTGCTCTGTCGGCGCGATGCAGTAGGCGGTCTATGGGCCTGGGTGGCTGTGTCTGTGCGCCGAGGTCGCGCGTCAGTGCGCGGCTGTCGGGTGTGTCGTTCATGTCGCCGATAATCACTATGTTTGCCTCGGGACGTGCTGCCGTGAGTGTGTCGATATATGCTTTGAGGGCGATGCAGATTTTGCGACGCATTCGTGTTGACTTGTGTTTGCCGTATTTGCTCGGCAGATGACAGACAAGTATGTCGAGCGTGTCGCCGCTGCGTACTATGCCTTGGGCGTGGAGCGTGTGGCGAGTGGGATGTGGTAGGCTGACGCGCTCACTCCAGTTGAGCTCGCGGGCTTGCAGCAGGCGAAACGAACCTTCTCTGTAGAGTAGCGCTACATTGATGCCGCGCGGGTCGGCTCCCGTTGTGAGCAGATAGCGGTAGTTTATCTCGCTGAGCATCGTGCTTTGGGTTAGGTCGCGCAGCACTATGTCGCTCTCCACCTCTGTTAAGGCTACGAGGTCAATCGGTGCAGGGTGGCCGAGCGATGCTATCTCCCGCGCAATCATCTCTAATTTATTGCGGTAGCGCTGGTCTGTCCACGCGTGCTTGGAGTCGGGCAGGAAGTCTTCGTCGGCGTGCCCCTCGGTGTGCAGTGTGTCGAAGAGGTTTTCGCAGTTCAGCTCGGCTATTTTCAGCAGATGTTTGACGGCCTTTGCTTCTTTGCGAGGCCGGGCTGATATGCTGCCTGCGGCTATAATGGCCGGCAGCAGCAGTTGCGCGGTGATGAGTACGATGAGTGTTGAGGTGCGGAGCATCTGTGTGCGGCGTTTGTGAAGCAAAAGTATAATTTTTGTGTGCAAAGTGTCTGCGATGTGGCGAAAAATGCGTATTTTTGTGCCATGTAATCTTAAAAAAGTCAGAATTATGATTGATGTTAAAGCGTGTCTTGCAGACCAAGAGAAGAAAATGGAACAGGCTGCCGCCTTTTTGGAGGAAACGCTGTCCCACATGAGGGCCGGCAAGGCTAATGTGCATATCCTCGACGCTATTCGTGTCAATTCCTATGGCTCTCAGATGCCGCTGAGCGCCGTTTCGTCTATCACTACGCCCGATCAGCGCACCATCGCTATCAAACCGTGGGATAAGTCGATGTTTGCGCCCATAGAGAAGGCTATCATCGACTCCGAGGTCGGCATTATGCCTGAAAATAACGGCGAAGTGATCCGCCTCTGCATTCCTCCGTTGACCGGCGAGCGCCGTAAGGAACTGGCCAAGCAGTGCGGCAAAGAGGGCGAGAACGCTCGTGTCAGCATTCGCAACGCTCGTCGCGACGGCATCGACAAACTGAAGAAGGCTATCAAGGACGGCTTGTCGGAAGACCTCGAAAAGGACGCCGAGAACGATCTGCAGAAGTTGCACGACAAATATATGAAGAAAATCGACGCCATTATTGCCGAGAAGGAGAAGGAAATAATGACGGTGTAGCCTAAACGACAACGCTCCTGCGATGAAAGGTCTGGTCGTCAGGAATACTGGCAGCTGGTTTGAGGTGCGTACCCCCGAGGGCGAGATTGTTCAGTGCAAAGTCAAGGGCAATTTTCGCCTCAAGGGCATTCGCAGCACCTCGCCCGTGGTGGTGGGGGATAATGTGGAGTTCGTTCGTAATAACGAGGGCACGGCTTTCATCACCCATATCGACGATAGGCGCAACTATATAGTGCGTAAGGCAACCAACCTCTCGCGTCAGAGCCATATCCTTGCGGCAAACATCGACCTCTGCCTACTTGTCGTCGCGCTTAAGCAGCCTACGACCTCCGTAGTCTTCATTGACCGCTTTCTCGCCACGGCGGAGGCCTACCGCGTGCCGGTTGCTATAATTATAAATAAGGTAGACTTGCTCACGGAGCAGGAATTGGCCGAGGCGGAGAGCTTGGCAGATATTTATCGCGACATCGGCTACGAGGTGATGCTCTGTAGCGTAACCGAGCGCATAGGCTTGGACAGGTTGCCCGACCTTCTTAGAGGTAAGACCTCGCTGCTGGCTGGCAACTCGGGCGTTGGCAAATCGGAGATGCTCAATTACCTCGTCCCCGACGCTAAAGCGAAAACTTCGCCCGTCTCCGAGGTGCATCTGAGCGGTATGCACACCACCACCTTCAGCACTATGTATGACCTGCCCGATGAAGGGCAGATTATCGACATCCCGGGAGTCAAGGGCTTCGGCACTTTTAACTTCGAGCGCGAGGAAGTGTACCACTTCTTCCGCGAAATCTTCCGTGTCGGCGAGCATTGCCGCTTCGGCAACTGCCTTCATCTCAGCGAGCCCGGCTGTGCGGTGCGCGAGGCCGTGGACGACGGGCGTATTGCCGCCTCTCGCTACAATTCGTACCTCAATATGCTCGACGATCAGGACGAATCCAAATATCGGCAGGGGTATTAGTAAATGTTTCAAGCGTATCTGCGAAAATATGACCTTGATAATAATTCTGATAGTCTTTGTTCTCTCATTAGCGCTATGTCTTGTCGAGACCTTTCTCATTCCCGGATTCGGCATCTGCGGGATTATCAGCGCGCTGTGTGCCATTATCGGCGTCTCGATGGCTTTTAGTGCCTATGGTATGGCTGTCGGCTTCGCTGCTGCCGCAGCGGTGCTGATTGTCGGCGGCCTGCTGCTCTATTGGGTGATGCATTCCAAGCGCATCAAGCGTCTTTCGCTTCATGCCACCATCGATTCCTCCGTTGCCAACGATGTTTTGTCCCAAGTCAAGGTCGGAGATTCAGGCGTTGCCCTCACTCGCCTCGCTTTAGTGGGCAATGCGCGCCTTGGCGAGGTTGAAACGGAAGTTCGCTCCGCCTCCGGCTTCATTGAGGAGGGCACTCCTGTTCGTGTCGTCCGCATTAATCGCGGCGAGATATATGTTTCTGCAAATCCTAACAATATTTAATATATGGAATCCACTGTTTTCATTCCAATCGTGCTCGCAATCGCGGGTTTCATCCTCCTTTCTATCTTTTTCCACTTCGTTCCGTTCCTTCTCTGGCTTAGTGCGCATGTCAGCGGCGTGCATATTTCGCTTATCCAGCTCTTTTTGATGCGAATCCGCAATGTTCCGCCAAATATCATCGTGCCAAGTCTTATTGAGGCGCACAAAGCCGGACTTGACAATGTTACTCGCGACAAACTCGAGGCTCATTTCCTCACCGGCGGCCATGTTCAGAGAGTTGTCCACGCGCTTGTCTCCGCCAGCAAGGCCAATATCGAACTTTCCTTCGAGAAAGCGGCCGCAATCGACCTCGCGGGGCGCGATGTCTTCGAGGCTGTGAAAACGAGCGTCAATCCTAAAGTTATCGACACGCCGCCCGTGGCAGCCGTCGCCAAGAATGGTATTCAGCTCATCGCCAAAGCGCGAGTTACCGTGCGCGCAAATATTCAGCAGCTCGTTGGCGGAGCCGGCGAGGACACGATTTTAGCAAGAGTCGGCGAGGGAATAGTTTCTTCCATCGGTTCGGCGGAAACTCACGAGCAGGTTTTGGAAAATCCCGACTCGATTTCAAAATTAGTGCTGCGCAAAGGGCTTGATGCCGGCACGGCTTTTGAAATTCTCTCCATAGATATTGCGGACATCGATGTGGGTAAGAATATAGGTGCCACTCTTCAGATAGACCAGGCCAACGCGGATAAAAATATCGCGCAGGCTAAGGCAGAGGAGCGCCGTGCTATGGCGGTTGCCCTCGAGCAGGAGAATGTGGCCAAGGCGCAGGATGCCCGTGCCCAGGTAATTATGGCGGAAGCCGAGGTGCCCAAGGCTTTGGCGCAGGCTCTCAGAGACGGTAACATGGGCTTTATGGATTACTACAAGCTCCAGCAGGTGAAAGCCGACGCTTCTATGCGCGAAAACATCGGCAAACTTGACCTTACCGCTGCTAAAAACCTCCTCAACCCCGACAAAAAGGACTAAGAGTTGAGCAGAACGACAGAACAGAGCGCGAACAGTTGCCCTCGGAGCAACACCATTTGCTGTATCTACAACTCCGGGCCGCATTACCGCTGGCCGATATTCAAAGCGCTGGCCGATAATTTCGACATCGACTTCTGCTTCGGCGCCAACACGGTCTACACAAAGTCAATCAAGACCTTCGATTACGATAAGCTGCCCGGCTTTACGCGATTGCTGAAGAACCGCCGCCTATTCGGCAAGTTCTACTGGCAAAGCGGCGCGCTCAGGCAGGTATTCAAGCCCTACCGCCAGTATATCCTCTTGGGCGAGGCCTATTGCGCCTCCTCATGGGTGATATTGCTGTTCGCGCGATTACTAAGGAAACGCACGATTTGCTGGACGCACGGCTGGTATGGCAGAGAGTCGGGCGCGAAGCGACTAATCAGCAGCTGGTTCTACGGAATGTTCGACGAAATTTTGACTTATAACGACTACGCTCGCCGTTTGCTCATCGCAGGCGGACTGAAAGCCGACAAAATCGGCGTTATCGGCAACTCGCTCGACTCTGCGCGCCACAAAGCCATGCGCCCGAGCCTCTGTAAGACCGACATTTATCGCGCGCATTTTAATAATAGTTTACCAACCCTTCTGTATTGCGGCAGAATACAGAAGATTAAGCAGCTCAATCTGCTGATAGACGCGGCAGCGCTGCTCAAAAGCGAGGACATAGACGTAAATATAGCCCTCGTCGGCAAAGACAGCGAGGACGTCGGCCTCGATAAGATGGTCGAGCAGACAGGAATTGTCGAGCGCGTCTGGTTTTATGGCCCCTGCTATGACGAGAATAAGCTCGGCGAGTTGTTTTACAATGCCGCCGCCTGCGTTTCCCCCGGCAATGTCGGGTTGACCTCCGTTCATGCCCTCTCGTTCGGCTGCCCCGTCATCACTCATGACGACTTCACGCAGCAGATGCCTGAATTTGAGTGTATCAAGCCCGGCGTAACGGGCGATTTCTTCCATCAGGGCGATGCCGCCGACCTCGCTAAGGTAATAAAACGCTGGCTCGCTCACTCAGAAGAGCAGCGCGCCGCAACGGCACGCGCCGCCTTTGCAGAGATTGACGCTCGCTGGAACGTGGACTACCAGATTACAGTCTTTAAGAGCGTGCTTGGATAAGAAAACACACACGTCTATGCTAAAATTCATCTTGCAACTGTTACAAAACCTCATCAAGCCTAACATATCGCTCACAGCGCTGGTCTATGCCGGCTCGCGAGTGGCGAAGACGGCCTTCGTGCACCGTGGATGCAAGGTGCGCAATTCTTCGTTAGGCGCAAATTCTTATTTAGCCGCCCACACTTGGCTTACCAATACCGACGTGGGGCGCTTCTGCTCCGTCGGCAATAATGTAGTCAGCGGTCTGGCCTCACATACCTACGCCAACGTCTCCACGTCGCCCCTCTTCACGCTACGCCACAACGCCACTCGCCGACAGTGGGTGAAGCGCGACGTAGCCGAAAACTCCAACGACCTGCCGCGCACCGTCATAGCTGATGACGTGTGGGTCGGCAGCAACGCAATGATTATGAGCGGCGTGCGCATAGGCGTGGGCGCAGTGATAGGAGCCGGTGCAGTCGTAACCAAGGACGTGCCCCCATACGCTATAGCCGTCGGTGTGCCGGCCAAAGTAATCAAGTACCGATTTGATGACGCTGTGCGCCAGAAGCTGCTCGCCTCGCGCTGGTGGGAACAACCCGAAGCCGTACTCAAGGCTCACATACCCCTCTTCCAGCAGCCCCTCACAGCAACAAATGTCGACCAATTCATAGCAAAATTGCGTTGCGACGGAAAATAAGTGCCTGCGCATCACCCGTAATCCGGATAAAATTATTACTTTTGCAGCCGCTACTACGAGATAGTGGCATGTCAAACCATTAAAATCTATAAAAAATTATGGCAACAAGAATCAGATTACAGCGTAGAGGCCGCAAAGGTTATGCTTTCTACAGCATCGTTATTGCAGACGCTAACGCACCACGAGATGGTAAGTTCACTGAGAAGATTGGCACCTACAACCCTAACACCAATCCTGCCACAGTAGAATTGAAGTTTGATCGCGCACTCTATTGGGTAGAGGTCGGCGCACAGCCCACCGACACAGTGCGCAACATTCTCTCTCGCGAGGGTATATATCTCATGAAGCACCTGCGCGGAGGCGTTAAGAAGGGGGCATTCGATGAGGCTGCCGCTCAGAGCAAGTTCGACGCTTGGAAGCAAGACAAGCAGGCTAAGCTCAACAAGGTCAGCGCCGCAGAGACAAGCGCCAAGAAGGCTAACGCAGCCGCTCGCCTCGAAGCAGAGAAGAAGGTAAACGAAGCTATCGCCCAGAAAGTGGCTGAGAAGAAGGCCGCTATCGAAGCAGCAAAGGCTGAAGCAGAAGCCGCAGCTCGTGCAGAGCTTGAGGCAGAGGCAGCTGCTCAGAACGCTCCTATTGAAGCTCCTGAGGCACCTGCAGCTGAGGCTTAATTTACACAGCAAAACAAGCATTGACGGACGATTTCCCATTGCGGGAAGTCGTCCGTTTCTTTTTGACTAACCTTCTTGCCGCAGTCAACGTCCCCACGGCTGCACCGTACACTCTCAAAACAACATCTAATATCGCCAAAATTTTACCATACCCCCTCAAAGTTTGTAAAAACGTCGTGCGCGTCTGATTTTTGGGCCTCGGCGTTTGTTTTTTCATCGTGAAACTTT
>JAFLUU010000117.1 GCA_022508585.1 Prevotellaceae bacterium
GTACCGATTTATACAGCAAAGTGCTGGCTGTCAGAAATGTGAATGTGTTGCATCGAAAATCAAACGAACCGTTTTTTCTTCTTCAATATGATTTTTTCATAGTTAATTGGAACAACGTTAACTATCGGAAACCTATATTCATAGCAACTGCAACAAAGCCCCATTGTTTTTGCTTACTCTTAGCTTAGAAACCGAGGCTTTTCAGCCAGCACTTCACACTCTGCTCTGCTGATTGTCGATTAGTCTGAGCGACTTTGCCTTGCACTGCCAAGCCTTTGCCGACAGCTACCTCGGCACCTTTACAAGCCTTGGCGATATTGCAATCAGTGCCACCCATACCGCTACCCTCATGAGTGATGAACGGAATAATGATCTTGCCTGCCCAATCATGTTTTTCAATAAAAGTGTACACGCACCTCGGCACCTCGCCCCACCAGTTCGGGTATCCGAGGAAAATGATATCGTAGTCCTCAATGGCAATGTCGCCCTTGACGGCAGGCCTAGCGCCAGAGTGCAACTCTTTCTTTGCAAGGTTAATACACTCATTATAATTATCAGGATAACTCTTCTCCGGAACTATTTCAAAACGGTCTGCGCTGACAGCGTCGGCAATCATGTCGGCAATGAAGTGTTGCCTTTCTTAATCATTCCTACATTATAATTCTCGCCAGTTCGCGAGAAGAAAACTACTAACTTCTTTCCTTTTGCGTCCATAGAGGTCTTTTGATTTGCTGCAAACGAGAATATGCCAATTACGACACATATTCCGGTCAATGCAGCGATTATTATTTTCTTTTTCATTATACCGTGATTAAAAATCGCTGATTTGGTAGTGCAAAGATAAGGAGGTCTTGCGAAAATTTGCGATTTATTTTTCATTTTTCTCGCAATTTTCACCGTAGGATTTATGGTATAAACTTTAGATGGTCTTAGCGATTTTTCTATATTCAGGCAATGAGCGGCGGCGTCAATAATGCCTTTATAAATACTGCTTTTCTTGTAAACATCGTCGGGGATGCCATATCCCTCTACACGTTCTTGCTGTAGTATAAACCATTATGGTTCTTCTGCAAGACCAGAAGAATAAGAATATGACAATTGTAAATGCCATATTGACAGCAATCAGCATGATTATCGAGGATTTGTTCATTCATAGCTATTGTCTTGTCCTGTATTAAATAATAGAAGAGTTGCAAATGCTACAATTATTACGATTATTTAGAGTTTTGTTTCGGCTAAATTATTATTTTTGCAAACATAATATCAAAACACAAAGCATTATGGGCATTATCAAAAAACTTTTAGGCCTTACGGCTATATCGCTTCTTGTTAGTCTATCGCTTCCAGCGGATATAATTAAGCCCACCACCGGCGCGGGCATCATTCAGCTCTCGGAACTGAGCGGGATTGAGAAGATTACATATCTCGCCGGCGAGCATTGCATGGCAAACAAGTCGACTAACGGCAATCCTATCACTATTATGGGCACTGTCTACGAGAGCGGCATCGGCACGCACGCTCCTTCGGTGGCTGTGGTGGAGCTGAACGGCGCCAAGACCTTCCATGCTATCCTCGGCGTAGACGATGAGGCCGATGTAAGGGCTGATCATGGCATTGTGAACTACATTGTTACTCTCTACGGCAAGGATAAGGCCGACCAGAAAGTGGTTTGCTCCGGCACACTCGACCGTCAGGCCGCCAACTATGCTTATGTACTCGACATTGCCGACATTGCCGACTACACCTACCTCAAACTTGAATATGCGCAGGGCGCGCAGGCATGGGCAGACCACGCCGACTGGGCAGACGCACGCTTCACCTACAGCGGCGATGCGCCTCGCCTGGTGGCAGAGAGCGAGATGTTTCTCGACGAAAGCAAGATAGTAAGACTCCCCACGACGGCAACTACCGAAGGGGCGCAGATTATTCCGCTCAGTTCGCTCGACCTCACGCTGTGCACCAATGGCTGGGGCAAGACGAAGGCTGATTGCAGCATAGACGGCAACCCACTGAAGATGAAGGGCATTCAATATGCCAGCGGCGTGGGCATTCATACCACTGCCAAGATTGTGGTGAAGCTCAACGGCGCTACCACCAAGTTTCACGCCACCCTCGGCATAGACGACGAGGTGCTGACGAGCAACGATGTAATCAATAATCACTCCGCCTCCACCGTTGCCTACGACATTATACTGCGCGCAGCCAACGGCAAGGAGACTTCTATGGCTGCCGGCCTCATTAACGCCTACGATGCGGAGGCGGTGGACATCGACCTCGACAATCTGACTGAGTATAAGTATCTTATCATCAACTTAAGCGACTATAACGGCAACTCCAACGACCATGTGGACATCGGCAACGCTTATTTTGAGTATCTGTACCAAAATTCCACCCCGCCTGAGATGGTTAGCGAGAGTGTGCTGGCTACTTCGCTCTTCTCTGCCACCACTCTATACTCGCAGCCCGGCGTGAAGTTCATGCACAAGCTGCGTACTCTCAACGACGATGCCACTATCTCCGTCAGAGACCTGCCCGAAGGCCTCACCTTCAACGCTAAGCGCAACTTGGTGGAGGGTGTGATAGAGCAGGAGGGCGAATACTCCTACATGGTGGACATTACCTCCGGCGACGAGGTGAACGAGACGCCTGTTACGCTCACTGTGAGCTCGCACCTGCAGCAACCTACTCCCTTCATGGGCTGGCTGAGCTGGAATGTGGTGGAAGGCGACATTTCCAACAGTGTTGTAGAGGTGGTGGCCGATGCTATGGTTGAGAGCGGGCTGAAAGATGCCGGCTTCCACTACATTGTGATCGACGACCTCTGGCACGCGAGTTCCCGCGAGGCTGACGGCACACCCAGGGAGAACCCTACTAAATTTCCTAAGGGCATGAAGGCTGCCGCAGACTATGTTCACGACCGCGGCATGAAGTTCGGCATCTATTCTGACGCTGGTCAGTACACCTGCGCCGGCGCTTACGGCTCTCTCAACTACGAGAACATCGATGCCAAGCAGTATGCCAAGTGGGGCATCGACCTTCTGAAATATGACTACTGCAATGCGCCCAGCGATTTAGACACTGCCAAGAAACGCTACAAAGATATGGGCGATGCGCTGAAGAATAGCGGTCGCGACATCATCTTCTACATCTGCGAGTGGGGCGTTCGCGAGCCCTGGAAGTGGGGTGCGGAGGCTGGCGGCACTTGTTGGCGCGCTTCCTACGACACGCGCGACTGCTGGAGCGGTGCCAACGGCGGCGTGGGCGTGCTGCAGTCAATCAACGCGATGAAAAACCTGTGGTCTTACAACGGTGTGAACCGCTGGAACGATGCCGACATGATGTGCGTGGGCATTCACGGCACGGGCAAGAGCTCTTCTGACCTGTGCGGCACCGGTCCGGGCATGACTCAAGCGGAGTATGCCACACAGTTTGCCCTTTGGTGTATGTGGAGCTCGCCTCTAACGCTCAGTTTCGACCTGCGCAAGCCGATTTCGGACGCAGATAAAGCACTGATGACCAACCCGGAGCTCATCGCCCTCGACCAAGACTGCATGGGGCAGGCTGCCGAGTTGATTGCGGAGGATAATGATTTCGTTGTCTTCGCCAAAGACCTTGAGAATGACGATGTTGCGGTGTCTGTTACCAACCTTGCTGCCGGCAGGCGCAAGTTCACGATCCGGCTCGCCGACATTCCGGCATTGGACGCCGCCGCAGAATACAGTGTGCGCGACATTATTAACCGCACCGCCGCCCCTGCTGCCGCCAATGGCGCTCTTGAGTGCGGCTACATCGACTCTCATGCAACGGTGGTATATCGTTTGAGCAAACAACTTGTGGATAGCGTTGTTGAAAGCGAGGCTTCTAAAGCGTTAAGTAATATGACTGCCACTATCGAAGGCGACAAAGTACGCATCTGCTTACCTGGCACTGCAGGAGTAAACAAACGTTTGCTTATCTGCGACTTTGATGGCCGTGTACTCGCGAATACCACAAATAACAACGAGTGCATTACACTCTCTGTCCCCGTTCATGGAGCATATATCATCCATGCTATTTGCGCAGGGCATAGCCACTCAATCAAACTCGCGCTTTAATAGTTTCTGCAAGCAAAATGGGCAGGACGTTTCAACGTCTTGCCCATTTTTATTATATTTCCTCGCGACTAAAAGGCACGGCCTATGCAAAATGGTCGACAATTTTCTCCCGACACTGCTCCATGAGCCAACGCGGCGTAGAGGTGGCGCCACAAATGCCGAGCGAATTAACACCAAAGAGCATCTCGGGCTTAATATCCTCGGGACCCTCCACATAATAAGTGCGCGGATTGACGCTTAAACAAGCATTACCCAGCGCTTTGCCATTGCTGCTCTTGCTACTCGACACAAAAATAATTGCATCATGGCGCGAGGCAAATTCCGTTAGGCGCGGAATGCGGTTGCTAACCTGACGGCAAATGGTATCGTAGGACTGAAAAGTGGCTGGAGGCTGGATATGTTTACTTATGTGCGAAACAATTTTGCGAAACTCGGCCAGCGGCTGTGTAGTCTGCGAGAAAAGGCGAATATGGCGGCTGAAATCGAGCCTATTCAAGTCCTCTTCACCCGAAATGACAATGGCGCGCCCTCCAGTCTGCCCCACAAGTCCCAAAACCTCGGCATGGCCAGGCTTACCATAAATCACAATCTGCGCTTCAGGGCAGGTCTCGCACTCTGTGCGGATACGCCGTTGCAGCTGCAAGACCACAGGACAGGTAGCATCGACTATCTCAATACCATTAGCACGAGCGATGTCGTAAGTCTCGGGAGGCTCGCCATGAGCACGCAACAGCACCTTGCTATCACACAGTTCACGAAACTGCTCATGGTCAATAGAGTGCAGACCCATGGAGCGGAGGCGGTCGCACTCCTTACCATTGTGCACAATGTCGCCAA
Source organism: Prevotellaceae bacterium (assembly GCA_022508585.1). Classification (GTDB taxonomy): domain Bacteria; phylum Bacteroidota; class Bacteroidia; order Bacteroidales; family Bacteroidaceae; genus UBA6382. Next base: position 4,932 of record JAFLUU010000117.1, read on the forward strand.
GGCTATACAACGTCTCGCCTGCATCATTGTGCAAGAGTTGCTCAGCTTTGCGTATGGCCGTAGTTACGCCAAAACAGAAGCCCGAATTTTCGTCAATCTCGAGGTTAATCACGATTTTGGTTTATAGCAGTTATCAATCATTAGACCTTTGGTGATAAAGCGCCAGCAACATAGCCAGCTGCTCATCGCGAGTGAGGTTAGTGTTGTCGAGCACGACAGCATCGTCGGCCTGGCGCAACGGACTAACCTCGCGATGCGAGTCGATGTAATCGCGTTGTTCCAGATTCTGCATCACCTCCTCTATAGTAACCTCCTGCCCTTGCGCCGTGAGCTCGAGATAGCGACGTTTAGCCCTAACCTCGGGACTCGCAGTTACGAATATTTTCATTTCAGCGTCAGGCAAGACAGTCGTGCCTATGTCGCGTCCATCCATTACGATGCCACCTTTGCGTCCCATGGCCTGCTGCTGCTTAACCATCTCGGTGCGCACAAACGGCAGGGCGGCAATCTGACTAACATGCTGCGAAACATTCATTGTACGTATCTCGCCCTCCACATTCTCGCCGTTGAGCAAGGTTTCCACCTTGGACAGTTGCGGATTATACTGCTGCATGATGGTAGTGTCGGCAAGCAATTGCTGCAACTTAATTTCGTCGATGCTGCCGTCGATGCCAAACAGATTATTGCGCAGAGCCAACAGCGTAACAGCGCGATACATTGCGCCAGTATCTACAAAGGTGTAACCAATCTTGGCGGCAAGAGATTTTGCCATCGTGCTCTTGCCACAAGAAGAGTAGCCATCAAAGGTAATAGTTATCATGTCTTTATAATTATAAGCAACTTAATGAATTATGCTCTATCTTAAGAAAACAATATCAGAAGCTGTAGGACAGATTAAAGAGTAGCGAGTTAGCGTCTACGTGATACTTGGCATAACTCACACCGGCCTTTATCTTATTGGCCTGCAAACCGGCACCAAAACTCAACCCTGCCCCATGACTTCCTCCTGCAGCCTTTAGCTCGTTGGCACGACGGAAATTGTAACCTGCAGCCACATATATGTTCTCCGTTGGCAGAAAGTCCACACCAGCCACGATGTGATTTGTCAGCTTGCGCCCAATGCTACTTTTACCCTCGGGATTGAAATAATAATCGTCGCTCCAGCGCGTGAGGTCCTTCAACGTGATAGAAAAGCGGAACGGAGCGTGCTGCATCTTCTGCGTCAAGCCTATTTGCATATCGAAAGGAAGATTTTCCTTCTGATCCTCATAAAAAGATGAGAGTTGCGCACCTATATTCTTCATCACAAAGCCGAGAGACAGCCCATTGTCGTCGTCATTGTAGTGCAGACCGAGGTCTACACTTACAGCAGTGGAACTGTAATCCGCATACTTTGATGTAATAAAGCGACCAGTGGCTCCACCCACCCAGTGATTGCCCATAGTATAGCTATAAAGAGCAGAAAACGCCATATCCTTGGCAGAAAAGTCGCCCAACACGTTACCATCTTCGTCAGTCTCGTCCATAGTGCCGTAATCAAACACCTGCCCCGTCAGCGCAACCGTATGACGAACGCTAAAAACCTTTACAAACGCCGCACCCATTACCTTTGTATCGCCAACGTATGTCTGATAATCGAGGTTTACGGAGTTATCGTTGACCGCCGCAGCCTGCGCAGGGTTGCAGAAAACCAAAGTAGGGTCGTCAACCTTAAGCGACACATTGTCGCCACCCAAAGCTGCCACATGAGCCGACATCGGAATCTTGAGAAAGTTAAAAATCGAGGTCGCCTCTTGCGCCGCGACCAGCAACGGCAACATCACACATATAATAGCAAGCAGTTCTTTGCGCATTCTGTCATTATTTTACGTTACAAAATTACTCTAAATCCAAATAACTCAAGAATTTTTGTGTTCGCAAAAGCGAAATCACATAAAAAATAACGGAATAATCTGCACTTTATGATAACAACCGTATAGTTTTTTTTGAATTACTCACCATATCTATATATAATAAGGTAGAGACTTCAACAACGAAGCCCCTACCCTATTCGTTTATCGTTATTTTTATTTACAACACTCTACTATTTCACCACAACCTTCTTCCCATTGACGATATAGATGCCCTTCCTATTCTGCCAATCCT
>JAFLUU010000118.1 GCA_022508585.1 Prevotellaceae bacterium
GAGATTTCTATTGTTGATTATTGTTTGTTTATCAAACTTACTTCACCTCCTCAAAGTCGGCGTCTTGAATATCGTCCTTCGGATTTGAGCCGGAGGGCTGGCCAGCGGAGGAATTGTCGTTGGCAGACTGAGGACCGCCCTGGAATCCTGCGCCACCGGGCTGCGCACCTGCTTGTTGGTACATCTCGGCGCTGGCAGCTTGCCATGCTGTGTTCAGTTCAGCCATCGCGGAGTCGATTGCAGCGAGATCGCCGCTCTTATGCGCGTCCTTGAGTTTCTGAAGGGCGGCCTCGATAGCGCCTTTCTTGTCGGCAGGGAGCTTATCGCCGAGCTCCTGGAGCTGATTTTCGGTCTGGAAAATCATAGAGTCGGCCTGATTCTTCTTGTCGATAGTCTCGCGCTCTTTTTTGTCGGCCTCGGCGTTGGCTTGAGCCTCTGCCTTCATGCGCTCGATCTCCTCCTTGGAAAGACCGCTGCTGGCCTCGATGCGAATAGCCTGCTCCTTGCCCGTAGCCTTGTCCTTGGCGGAAACGGAGAGGATACCGTTGGCGTCGATGTCGAAGGTTACCTCAATCTGAGGTATGCCGCGCTTTGCAGGAGCGATGCCGGTGAGGTTAAACTGGCCGATGCTCTTATTCTGCGCCGCCATGGGGCGTTCACCCTGCAGCACATGGATGGTTACCTCGGTCTGGTTATCAGCTGCAGTGGAGAAGGTCTCGGTCTTCTTGTAAGGAATGGTGGTATTGGCCTCGATGAGCTTTGTCATCACGCCGCCGAGGGTCTCGATACCCATTGACAGCGGAGTAACATCAACCAGCACCATATCGCTCACGCCCTCTTCACGATTAAGGATTGCGCCCTGGATAGCTGCACCCACAGCAACGACCTCATCGGGGTTCACTCCCTTGGAAGGAGCCTTGCCGAAGTACTGCTCTACGAGCTGCTGCACGGCAGGAATGCGGCTGGAGCCACCCACGAGGATAACCTCGTCGATATCGGAGGTAGAAATCTTTGCATCGCTGATAGCCTTCTGGCAGGGCTCGAGACAAGCCTGTATAAGACCGTGAGCCAGCTGCTCGAACTTGGCGCGGGTGAGAGTTTTCACGAGGTGCTTGGGCACACCGCCGGTAGCAGTGATGTAAGGCAGGTTAATCTCCGTAGTAGTAGTTGAGGAGAGTTCTATTTTAGCCTTCTCGGCAGCTTCTTTGAGGCGCTGCATTGCCATTGGGTCGGCGCTGAGGTCGGCACCCTCGTCGTTCTTAAACTCATCTACGAGCCAGTTGATGATAACCTGGTCGAAGTCGTCGCCACCGAGGTGGGTGTTACCATTAGTAGAGAGCACCTCGAACATACCGCTGCCGAACTCCAGAATAGAGATGTCGAATGTACCGCCACCGAGGTCGAACACGGCGATTTTCATGTCCCTGTCGCTCTTGTCGAGGCCGTAAGCCAGCGCAGCAGCGGTGGGCTCGTTAACGATGCGCTTCACATCGAGTCCGGCAATCTGACCGGCCTCCTTGGTAGCCTGACGCTGAGAGTCATTGAAGTAAGCAGGCACAGTGATGACAGCCTCTTTCACTTCCTGACCGAGATAGTCCTCAGCCGTCTTCTTCATCTTTTGCAGAATGATAGCGGAAATCTCCTGAGCCGTGTACTGACGGTCGTCGATGTCCACGCGGGGCATACCACCTACATTGCTAACCTTGTAAGGCACGCGGCTGATCTCCTGCTGCACATCGGCGAACTTCTCGCCCATGAAGCGCTTGATCGAATAGATGGTTCGGGTGGGGTTAGTGATGGCCTGGCGCTTTGCGGGGTCGCCCACTTTGCGCTCTCCGCCCTCTACAAAGCCCACTACAGAGGGGGTAGTTCTCTTACCTTCGCTGTTAGCGATTACCACAGGCTCGCTACCCTCAAAAACAGATACACACGAGTTGGTAGTACCTAAGTCAATTCCAATAATCTTTCCCATAATTGTTATTTTTTTGTTGTTAATATTCTGTTTGTTCGCAGACCACTTGCGTCTGTACTTACATATTATGCAAAAGGTGTGCCAGAGTTATAGATAAGCCTCAAAAATATTTCGTATTCTCTCGTCCGCCTGCAAATACACCTTATTTATATATAAGCGCGCGAGGCAAAGACCATAAAACACGCCCCCACCCTACACTTCACGCTCTGACATGATTCTTCAGATTGACCTATATATAAAATACTCCCACCGAGGCGGGAGCATAGGTTTTACCCTTCGGCCACAACGGCCTTATTGTGATAAGATGTAGGAAATCTTATGATGCAAAAATAGCACTTTTTTTTGTAATATCAACACAAAATTGTAATTTTACACACAAGTTTTATAAAAAATCATTGATATGGCAAGAATACTTGGCATCGACACTGGCACCAACAGCCTTGGCTGGGCGATTGTGGACAAAGTAGGCGACAACTACAAACTCATAGACAAAGGCACTCATATCTTCTCTGAAGGAGTAAAGATAGAAAAAAATGGAGTTGAATCATCTAAAGCTGCAGAAAGAACAGGATTTCGTTCTGTACGCAAACACTATTGGCGGAGAAAGATAAGAAAGATAAGACTACTATCCATTTTGGCGGACAATAATCTCTGTCCTCCATTAAACAAAAGCGACTTACGAGAATGGAGACTAAAGAAGGTCTATCCTAAAGACAAGGCTTTCATGAGTTGGCAACAAACTGAAGACAAGGAAGACAAAAATCCATACAAATATAGATATGAATGCCTAACGAAGAAATTAGACTTGTCTGACTTAACGCAAAGATATATTTTGGGAAGGGCACTATATCATCTTAATCAGCGTCGCGGCTTTTTGAGCAATCGCAAGGAGAGCACAAAAGAATCTGATGGCGCAGTTAAAAGCGGCATCAAAGATTTGACGGCAGAGATGTCGGCAGCACGATGCACTTACTTAGGGGAATACTTCTACCACCTCTATCAACAAGGAGAGAAGATTAGGAATCACTATACCGACCGCAAGGAACACTACATAAAAGAGTTTGACGCTATATGCGCCAAGCAGGAGTTAGAAGCTGATTTAGTAAACACATTAAGGGAAACAATCTTCAGCCAACGCCCTCTAAAGTCGCAGAAGTGGCAAGTCGGGAAATGTACCTTCGAGAAAGGCAAATCCAGATGCCCAGCCTCTCATCCATTGTACGAAGATTTTAGAATGTATAACTACTTAAACAAAATAAAAGTGCAAACCCCTGCCGACACAGAGCTGCGCCCTCTGACCGAGGCCGAGAAGGACAAGATTATTCCGCTGTTTAAGCGCAAGTCAAAACGCACTTTTGCCTTTGAAGATATTGCCAAGGCGTTGGCAGGCAAGGGTAATTATTGCCATTACAAGGATTCTATAAAGAAATCCTATATCTTTAATTATTCTATGGACAGCCAGCTTTCTGGCAGCGTGGTCAATGCACAGTTAGAGGATATTTTCGGCGACAATTGGCTTGATGGAGTTTGCGAAACCTACACCCTTGCCGATGGAAAGTCGCGTTTCCAAATCATGAACGACATCTGGCACGCTTTATTCTTCTATGATGATGAAGAAAAACTAAAAGAATTTGCCGCCAACCGCTTGCAATTAGAAGAGGAGCGAGCAGTAAAGTTCAGCAACATCACTCTGCCCTGCGACTACGCGAGCTTAAGCCTCAAAGCAATACGCAAGATACTTCCTTACATGAAGTATTACAGCTTAATCTACTCGCAAGCAGTGTTTTTCGCCAATTTGGGCGAAGTGTTGCCACGCTATATTTGGGAACTTAAGGAGATGCGCGAGGCAGCCATCGACAATATCATTGCGCATCAGAACGCCTATGACAAAAATATTCATGGGCGCATTCAGGAGCAATATCTCAAAGACTTCTTGATGCAGAGATACCATGTGAGCAATGACGATTTACAAAAACTCTACCACCCCTCTATGCTGAAGCACAATACTCGTGTACGCCCTAACGAGGAAGGCATATACCAATTAGCCCCTCTGAAAATCAATAGCGTGAAAAACCCAATGGCCATGCATTCCCTGTTTCGCTTGCGCAAGGTGGTCAATCTGCTGCTTAAGGAGGGAAAAATCAACTCCGACACCACCATTCACATTGAGTTTGCGCGCGAACTGAACGATGCCAATCGTCGTAAAGCTATTCAGCAGTGGCAGCGCAAACAAGAGAAAGACCGAAAGACCTGCGAAGACTTTATTAAAGAGTCCGGCATCGCTTCCCCTACCGACACCCACATCTTGAAATATCAGCTGTGGAAAGAACAAGGACGCAAGTGCATCTATACAGGCAAGCAGATTGACATTGACGATTTCTTATTAGGCGACAATCCAAAGTTTGATATTGAGCATACCATTCCTCGCAGTGCAGGTGGAGATAGCACTAAGGCAAATCTCACTCTATGCTGTAGCACATATAATCGCGACATAAAGAAAGCCAAAATCCCCTCTCAGTTGCCAGAACACGAGGCAATACTTGAGCGCGTCAAGGAGTGGAAAGAAACATACGAAGACTTAGATAAACGAATACGCAGAATCAGCACCAAAGGGCTTGCTACAAAAAAGGAAAAAGACGATAAGATACAACAACTGCATCGGTTGAGATTGGAGCGCAACTATTGGCGAGGAAAATATCAGCGTTTTACCATGACAGAAGTACCAAAGGGCTTTTCGCGCCGTCAGGGCGCTGGTGCTGGCGTGATTTCCCGCTATGCACGACTCTATCTGCAGTCGGTATTCAAGCGTGTATCTGTTGTAAAAGGTATCGCGACTTCAGATTTTAGGAAAATGTGGGAAATACAAGAAGAAAACACCAAGAAGGAACGCATAAACCATGTACACCACTGCATCGATGCTATTGTCATTGCTTGCATCGGCAGAGAGGAAAATGAGAAACTGGCGCAATACTACCATGCAGACGACAACTATAAATGGAATAAGGGAGCTAAACCGCAGTTTGCCAAGCCATGGCCAACATTCGTAAGCGATATTAAGCAGATACAAGACGAGATGCTTGTATCCCACTATTCCAAAGACAATATGCCCAAGCAGGCGCGCCGTCGTATCAGAGATAGCAAGGGTCAAAAAGTCCTCGCGCAAGGCGACACTGCACGCGGCTCGCTACATAATAAAACTTACTATGGAGCTATCGAGAAAGATGGCGAGATAAAGTATGTCGTTCGTAAAGCCCTTGCAGATTTAGCAGACAAAGATGTTGTAAACATTGTTGACGATGAAGTACGCCGCAAGGTAGAGGAAGCCATTGCCGTGCATGGCTCACTAAGCAACGCTCTAAAAAACTCTACCATTTGGATGAACGAGATAAAACGCATACCTATAAAAAAGGTACGCGTATTTGCCAACACAGTTGCTCGCCCGCTACACATACGGCAGCATCGCGATGAGTCAAGACACGACTACAAGCGGCAGTATCATGTACAAAACGACCGCAACTACATGGTCGCTATCTATATTGGCAACGACAAAGGCAAAGAACAACGAGAGTTTAAGGGAATCAATATGCTTGATGCAGCTAAGCATTTCAAGAAAAGTAACGAAAATCGCAGCATAGAAACTATCATTCCACCTTTGAGTCCCAAGCACGGACTTCCATTAGCATACAAGCTATTTATTGGGCAAATGATTATTTTGTATGACAATAAGCCCGAAGAAGTGTGGGAAAAAGGCATTTGCGAAATCAATAAAAGGCTATACAAGATTACACGAATGTCTGAAAAAGATACGCGTATGACACTGGTACACCACAACGAAGCACGACAATCAAAAGAATTAGGCTCTTTTATAGCATATAAATACGATGGAGAGTTACAACCTGCGCATAGAGTTAATTTCAGCAACTTCAAGGCTCTCGTACAAGGCGTAGATTTTGAGATAAACGATTTAGGAGAGATTAGGAGGCTACGATGATAAAGCAAACACTGATGTTTACATCGCCCGTTTCGTTGTCTTTGAAAGACCAGCAATTAGTAATTGCAATATTGTAAACTATTGGGGCAAAGAAAAACAAAGAAATACGCCTGCGCAACCTCTGCAATTAGAACTTTTTTAGTATTTTTGCCCTATCAAATCTCTACACAAACCTACTTCTTAGGAGGAGAAATCGTGCTAATTGCCTGAAATAAGCACAAATAAAGCGCCTATGTTGTGGTTTGATGTAGGAACAAAGAGAGATACAACCGTTTGAGTTAGCTCGTATATCGGCAATGGGTTGTGGTTTGATGTAGGAACAAAGAGAGATACAACGTGAGCCCCTCGGGTAAGGAGGTGATATTGTTGTGGTTTGATGTAGGAACAAAGAGAGATACAACAGCATTACCCAACAAAGGAACGGACTGAGAGTTGTGGTTTGATGTAGGAACAAGAAAAAATGCGCGCGCAGTACAGAATGCTGTGCGCGTATTTATTTTGCATATTGGTGTGGCAGTATATACCATGCAGGGCGACTGTTTTAATCGCCGCCCCTACTCTATTCCCATGAAACCAACACAGTTGCGCACTCTTACATATATAAATAAGGTATAAACGGAACGAAAGCCGCAGCGGACGGGGCGAAAGCAAGACATTCCTATAGATTATAGCGGTTTCATCGGTGTGCCAATCACATTTCTACATAAGTTTAACCCAGACCAATTTGAAATAATCAGATTTCGTAAAGGCGATGACGGCAAAGACCTATCCATAAATGGTAAATGCCCCTATTTTAGAATACTAATCAAACACAAACGCCAGCAAAACACGAAGCGATAGCAAAAACGCACCGCTAATAGTCGCGCAGTTTGACAGAGAAGTCGTGCAGATGCGTAGAAAAGGCCTCCGCGCGCGATTTTTTAGCCTCGGCGCTTGTTTTTTCATCGTGAAACTTTAAAAAATCATATATGAATTTTTAAAAAACCTTATAAGAATTCCCGAAAATTTATATAAGAATTTTTGAAAATTCTTATAAGATTTTTTCATTTTTCACGAC
>JAFLUU010000119.1 GCA_022508585.1 Prevotellaceae bacterium
TTCGACCCCCTGCTCCCAAAGCAGGTGCGCTAACCGGACTGCGCTACACCCCGAGCAAAAAATGCTGGTGCAAAAGTAATACTTTTCCGTATTTTGCCAAAATTTTAACACAAAAAACATCAGCGATATAAGCAATTCTTTTGTCAAAAGTAATAAAAAGAGAACAAGCAGATGTCATTTTGTGCAATAAAATGTGGTTGTTTTTTTTGGTATTTACAAAATATTTGTATTTTTGTAGGCGACATTATGCTGTGAAAACAAGCATGGGAGGTACGCGGAGGCTGTTTCGCATCTGCACAATGCGGTTCCGATCTTTTGCGTCCCGAAATGCTAATATAATAAATAAGGTAGAAAAAAATTAACTGGACTATGGCTACATATATTAGCTTCGACACTGTAAAAATGACCAATCTCCGTGAATCGTTGGGCAAGGAAATACTCTGCACCAACGATACGGGGGCATATTGCAGCACCACCATTGTGGGTTGCAACACGAGAAAATATCATGGCCTGCTGGTTGTGCCTATCCCGGAGCTGGATAACGACTTGCATGTGTTGCTTTCGTCGCTCGACGAGACGATTATACAGCACGGCGCCGAGTTTAACCTCGCCCTTCACAAATATCAGGGCGACAACTGGAGCCCAAACGGCCACAAGTACATTCGTTCGTTTGAATGGAAGTCGTTTCCTACCACAATCTACAGGATTGGCGGTGTGCTGCTGCAGAAAGAGATACACTTCCGCCGCAGTGAGAGCCGCGTGATAATCCGTTACACACTGCTCGACGCCCACTCTACTACCACGCTACGCCTAAGTCCGCTGCTGGCGTACAGAGGGACTCGCACTTTCACGCATCGCAACGACCAGTGCAATGGTACTGTCAACGAAGTGAAGAATGGCATAAAGATGTGCCTTTATGAAGGCTATCCCGAAATCTTTATGCAAACCAATAAGAACTCCAAGTTCGTACAAACGGGTAATTGGTACATGGGTTTCGATTATCCCATCGAACGCGAGAGGGGCTGGGAGAGCAACGAGGATCTTTATCACCCTGGTTACTTTGAAATGCAGATCAAGAAGGGCGAAACGATTTGTTTCTCCGCTGGTATCAGTGAGATTCAGCCTAATACGCTTAAGCGCATCATGGATATAGACCAGACGAACACCGAACCGATGGACTCGTTCTACAATTGCCTGTGCCATGCTGCGCAACAGTTCCACCTGCACAAGAATGGAGAACACTATATCACGGCAGGATACCCGTGGTTCAAGTGTAGAGCACGCGACCTCTTCGTTTCGATGCCCGGTCTCACGCTGGCATTGGGAAAGAGAGATAAATTCGAGCGATATATGAACACTGCTCAAAAGGCTCTGCTCAATATTGTCGAGGATAAGCCAATAGAGGTTGAGATCTACGAGACGGAGCAGCCCGACACCTTGCTTTGGGCGCTGTGGTGCATTATGCAATATTATCGCCACGCAGATCATCGACGCGCCATCGAGCTTTATGGCGAGTTGGTGGAGAAAATGATGGATTATATAATGAGTAACCGCCATGCGAACCTCTTTCTGCACGAAAACGGATTACTTTATTCCAACGGGCGCGAGAAACCGATTACTTGGATGAACTCTACGCACAATGGGCGCCCCATTGTGCCGCGCTCTGGCTATATTGTAGAATTTAACGCCCTTTGGTACAATGCTCTGCGCTTCTATGCAGAAATGCTCAACGAGATTGGACGCCATAGCGACGCCGACAAGATAGATACGCTGGCCGATAAGGTTGAGCGCTCCTTCCAATATGTATTTGTCAACGATCATGGTTACCTTTATGACTATGTTGACGGACAAATGGTCAGCTGGGAAGTAAGGCCAAACATGATTTTTGCATTTGCCCTCGACTATTCGCCACTCACCCTCGAGCAACGCAAACGCGCCCTCGATGTTTGTACTCGCGAGCTTGTTACTCGCAAGGGGTTGCGCTCGCTTAGTCCGAAAAGCGGCGGTTATAGACCTTACTACGCCGGCGTTCAGTGGGAGCGCGACAATGCTTATCACATGGGTACCGCGTGGCCGTGGCTTACGGGACTATATCTGGAAGCTTACCTCAAGATTCACAAGATGAGCGGCATTAGTTTCATTGAGCGCCAGATGGTTGGTTTCGAAGAGGAAATTTATTATCACGCACTCGGCTCTATTCCTGAAATGTTTGACGGCAATCCGCCTTTCCACGGCAGAGGTGGCATGTCTTTCGCTATGAATGTAGCAGCAATTCTTCGGGCAATCCGTCTGCTCGACCGACATAATCAACAACAGTCTAACAAAGTAGAATAATCTTATCCCAAAATAGCATGAAAGTATTAATGTTCGGCTGGGAATTCCCGCCGCATATCCTCGGCGGACTTGGTACGGCAAGTTACGGGCTTACCAAAGGTCTTGCTGCGCAGGGCGATATGGACATTACATTCTGCCTGCCGGCTCCTTGGGGCGACGAAGACAAAAGTTTCCTCAATATTATACCGATGAACCATGTGCCAGTGGTTTATAGAGAGCCTGATTCAAATTGGTTGCGCGAACGATTAGGGCAACAAATGGACACGCAGCTTTACTACGACTTGCGTTCAAATATTTACGCCGACTTTTCATATATAGGCGTCAATGATATTGGTGCAATCGAGTTCTCTGGGCGTTATCCCGACAATCTTCACGAAGAAATCAACAATTATTCTATCGTGGCAGGTGTTATTGCACGGCAACAGCAGTACGATATTATTCACGCCCACGACTGGCTAACTTATCCCGCCGGTATTCACGCAAAACAGGTCAGCGGCAAACCTCTCGTAATCCATGTTCACGCTACAGACTTCGACCGTTCTCGCGGTCAGGTCAATCCTACGGTGTATAGCATCGAGAAAGACGGAATGGATCACGCCGACTGCATTATGTGCGTCAGCGAATTAACTCGGCAGACTGTAATTAACCAGTATCACCAAGATCCCAACAAGTGTTTCGCAATGCACAACGCGGTTTACCCCTTGTCTGACCATGTTCAGCAGATAGTAAAGGAGAGAAAGCCGTTCAGAGAGAAGAAAGAGAAGGTCGTAACCTTCCTTGGCCGCATCACGATGCAGAAAGGCCCCGAGTATTTTGTTGAAGCTGCCAAGATGGTAATCGACAGAACCCGCAATATTCGTTTTTGCATGGCAGGATCCGGCGATATGATGGCCGACATGATAGAATTAGCCGCCCATCGCGGCATTTCCGACCGCATTCATTTCCCCGGATTCATGAAAGGCGACGCAGTGTTTGAGACATTCCGCGATAGCGATGTCTATGTGATGCCTTCCGTCTCGGAGCCATTCGGAATCTCGCCGTTGGAAGCAATGCAATCGGGCGTGCCGTCAGTAATCTCGAAGCAATCGGGCTGTGGCGAGATTTTGGACAAATGTATCAAAACCGACTACTGGGATATCGAGGCGATGGCAGATGCTATCCACGCCCTATGTACCAATGAAGCCTACCACGATTATATAGAGCGCGAGGGGCGCAATGAAGTTGACCAGATAACTTGGGAGAAAGTCGGTCTGCGCATTCGCAGCCACTACAATCGCCTGCTTGGACTTTAGCAAAAGTTAAGAAATCTCGATTAGAAATCCATTATTCCTTATCAATATGAAAACAATATGCTTATACTTTGAGATTCACCAGAACATACATTTGAAAAGATACCGCTTCTTTGACATTGGCACGGATCACTATTACTACGACGACTACGAAAACGAGCGTAGCATTGCAGAGACGGCAGAGAAGTCCTATATTCCGTCGCTAAAGACGCTCATCGCGATGGCAAAGGAGAACAAAGGCTACTTCAAGTGCTCGCTCTCGCTCAGCGGCTGCTCTATCGAGTTGCTCGAAATCTATGCTCCGCAAGTATTGGAGTTGATACAAGAGCTCGTAGACACCGGTTGTTGCGAAATCCTTGCTGAACCGTACAGCCACGGTCTCGCATCGCTTGGCAACGAGGCGGCATTCCGCGACGAGGTCAAGCACCTGTGCGATAAGGTCAAGAATGTGTTCGGCCAGCAGCCAAAGATTTTCCGCAACTCAGCCTTGATTTACACAGACGAGATTGGCCGCATCGTACACGAGATGGGTTTCAAAGGAATGCTGACAGAGGGTGCGAAACAAATCTTGGGCTGGAAGAGTCCACACTATGTATATAGCTGCGCGCAGGCCCCGAAACTGAAATTGTTGCTCCGCGACCACGGATTGAGCGAGGATATTTCCTATCGATTCAACGACTCGAACTGGTCGGGCTATCCGCTGTTTGCAGACACCTACATGGACTGGATAGCACAGCAACCGGAGGAAGAACAAGTCTACAACCTGTTCATGGAGCTCTGCGCGCTTGGCATATTCCAGCCGCTGTCGAGCAATATCCTCGACTTCATGCGCGCATTGCCGCAGAAAGCGAAAGAACGCGGCATCACTTTCAGCACATGCTCGGAGATTTGCAGCAAATTCAAGGCCGCCGACACCTTTTCCACCCCCGACCCCATCACTTGGGTCGGCGAAGAGAGCGACATCTCCCCCTGGCTTGGCAACGATATGCAGCGCGACGCGTTCGAGAAGCTATACAAGATAGCCGACCGCGTGCTCATCCTGCCCGACAAGCGCATCAAGCAGGACTGGGACTACCTGCAGGCAACGAACAATTTCCGCTTCATGTCGACCAAGGACGCTTCTTCCGGTGTCTACCGCGGCATATACGATAGTCCCTACGATGCGTTCACAAACTACATGAACATCATATCGGACTTCATCACGCGCGTCAACAGTTACTATCCCGAGACCGACAATGAGGAGCTCTCTGCACTCTTGACCACTATCCGCAACCAGGAAGATGAGCTCGAACTCAAGAATCGCGAGATAGAGAAACTGCGCAAAACCATTCACCTGCTCAACAAGGGCAATGCCGCGACAACCAAGGCCAAATCAGCGAAAAATGTCGAGCCTAAGGCAGCCAAAGCCGAAAAGGAAGTAGCCGAGCCAGAGGCAAAAGCAACAACCACCAAAGCCAAGGCAACAACCGCCAAGAAAAAGACAGCGACTAAAGCCAAGAAGGCAGAGTAGGCCAAGCGAATAATAATAAATCCCCGACAATGTTTGAAAGACATTATCGGGGATTTTTGTTTTATCGAGCTTACGACGCCTTTCCGCAAATTCGCAGCAAGTTTACTTCGTCGCTTTCTTCTTATCAATCACGAACTTGCCGCCGGTAACCTCCTCCAATCGCAGAGGGCGGTAGAGCATTTCATAACCACCCTTGCCGTCGTTGACATCCTCCCAATAGAAAGCGATACGTCCGTCCTTCTGCACAATCATCGTGCTGTACGCGCCATCATTATCGCTCACCACCCACGGCTCGCTCCAGCCGCTGGCAAAAGTCGCGACATCTTTATAAGAAACCTCGTCGGGCAACTCCTTATAATAAATAGCAACATTTCTGCGCCCGGGGCCGAGCGGCAAACTCTGCATCGCCACCCAAGTATGCCGGCCGTTGGCGGCACAGACAGCAGGCACGATGAGAATTTCGCCGTTGCACACATTATCTTTAGCCTTCACGCCGCCCTCACACTCCGCCGAAGCCACAGCCTGCTCCCAGTTGCCGAGAGCCTTGGCGCGGTCGGTGTAGCGATAGATGTTGTAGAAGCGCCCACTGTTCATGTTTCCCCACCCGGGACGGCTGCTGAGCAGCACATCGCCGTTAGGCAGTTCCTCAATCTTCGGCTCGTCGCCTAAAGGAGCGGGGCTCTGGTCGATAGTGCCCAGCGAGTGCCATGTTTCGCCGAAGTCATCGGAATAAATCACGCGGTTGCCATTCGGACGCGCGCACAAAGCCGCATAAATGCGGTAGAACTTGCCCACTTTAATGCTACGGCTCTGACAAATCTTGCCGCTGCCCACAAAAAGACTCTGCACCGCCCCTATTTCACTCTGGTCAAAAAGCCGATAAATGCTCTCGGTAATATCTTCGGGCTGGCTCCATGTCTGACCGCCGTCGTGACTACGCAGTCTCGCCACACGATTGGGGTTATCCCTCGTAGCCTTGAAGTAAGGAGTGTTGCCGCACACACTCAGCACCAGCACCTCCTTGCTTGTGCGGTCGGCCACGATAGCCGGATCGCCGTAACCGCATCGCGGGTCGCCCTCTACCCCATTGCCCTCCACGAGCACGAGTTCATTGCCCCAGCCCATGCCATTATCCTTGCTGATACGATAGCGAAGGTCTACCCTACCGAAGCCAATGTCAGCCTTGCACCAACGATAGTCGGTAGCGGCAATAAGATGCCCTTTCTTGTTCTTTGCCATCGCCGGAATGCGATACGGAATGTCGCTATTCTTACTGCTATACAAGCACTGAGTATCGTCTGCCTGCGCTGTGCCGCAGCATAGCGCTACGGCAAGTAATGCAATGAAATACTGTATTTTCATTGTATATCCTAAACTTTATATTTAACTCACCGTACTAATAAGAAAACGAGCGCCCCTCGCGCCATTTGTGCAGCAGCATACCATGCTCATCGGTGCAGTGTTCATAAATAGCACACTTCCTTTCTATGGGCAGCTCGTTCCACACATTCGAGCACTCCGGATAGCGCACTTCTTTCATCGGTTCGTCAGCTTTCGCGTTGATAACCTTGTTAGCGATGCGCTCTTTCTGCAATATAGTGAGCGACGCCCACCAAATCTGTAGTTTTCTCTCGTCCATTTTATCGACAATTTAAGTTTCGTGCTACAAATATAACTTTTTTCAGCGATTACGCCACAAAATCACATTGAACTTGCATATAAACCGCACAACAATCCAACAACTCAGCACTTCCTTTTGCATAGAATCGTGCATAGGACATCAAACCTCGTTCGCACACGGCAAAAAGGCCTCCGCGCACGATTTTTGAGCCTCCGCGTTTGTTTTTTCATCGTGAAA
>JAFLUU010000012.1 GCA_022508585.1 Prevotellaceae bacterium
TAAGGTTTTTTAGAAATTCTTATATGAATTTTTAAAGTTTCACGATGAAAAAACGTGCGCCGAGGCCCAAAAATCGCGCGCGGAGGCCTTTTGTGCAAGTCTGCACGACAATAGCTCGCGAAGGCTGCGCCTTTCTGCGAACTTCAACGAGGGTAGGTAAAATTTATAGGAGGATAGGTTGTGCGAGATGTATTTTTGTTTCACTATTATCAATAATGTTTATGCTTTTGTTGGGAAAAATATAAAAAATATGGTATAAAATTTGGCTGTTTAGAGCAATCTGCATATTTTTGCCAACGACAAATAACGTAAATTGTTTATTGATAGCTGCGACGATTGTTATCTATAATGAGTGAAGGCTTTGTCATATCAGCTAACCTACTTGTGGCACACGATCGAGGTGCTACAGTAAATAATCGCGCTATTTCTACCCCCCCCTACACGTTAATTATCAGGCAGTTACACGCAACGAATTGTTGCGCAACGCTTTTTTGCTATGCTCACGCTTTTTCATAAAAGTGGTGAGCTGGTTTCGTTTTGTATTATAGACATTAACCTTTTGTTTAATTATTAAATCAAAAATCATGAGAAAATTTAGAAAGTTTTTATGTTGTTTTGCGCTTGCTTTATTCGCTCTTGTAGCGAATGCCGAGACGTGGAAGGTAGGCGATCGCGCTGACATTACTAAGCTGAAAGACGGCGATGTGATTGCGATGAAGAACGTTTCGCGCTATCTTGAAAATCCTTACACAGAGGCAGGCGCACTGCCTAATGGTGCTTCGGCTCTGTGGTTTGGCTGCTATCACACAATGGCAAGCCATGCCGACGATTGGGGAAACACCGCCGTCAATTATAGCTACGGCATGTTCCCCGACCTCAAGGATAAGAGTGCTTTTAGACTTGTGGAGGGGGCAGGGGCAAATGATAAGTCTACTTTCTACCTGCAAGAGATGAGTTCTGGCAACTATCTGGCTCTTACATTCGAAAGCCAATTCTCTATCAGCTTAGTCCCCACGACTGCTGCCGCTACCGATTTCGCTTTTGAAAAGAATCCTGATACCGCAGTAGATGCTGAATGGCTCGTGCATTACGAAGATGGGACATTTAAACGTTTTGCCCCACTAAACTCATACGGTTTTATGTTCTACGGCACTGCTTCGGACATAGATGGTTGGAATTTCTACTATGTAAGCGAAGCAGATAACTCTTTCCTGCGCGGCGAGCAGGTTGACGAGACTGAGGTAGAGAACGGACTGAGAGTGCTGCTGCAAAATCCTGTGAATTACAATAGGGAGCAGTCGATAGGCGAGCAGTATTTGGATAACAATCTCATTGCTTCGGATGCGATGAAGTATGTAGATTCACGCACGGGCGACTATCTCTATTTCTCTCACGGCTATAGCGAGACTAACGTCTGGGTATTGGAGGCCTCGGGCGATAATGCACCCGACACCGAGCATAGTGCTTACTATTATCTCAAGAATGAGGCCAGCAAAGAGTATCTTACAGCCGACGCCGAGCATACCAGCACAACTGCCGACAAGAACGCTGCCCTTACTTTCACCTTTGGTCCCTCTACTGACGTGAACTATGGATACTTTGGCAAAGGCAACGTGGTAAACGAGAAGTCTGTATCAATGAAGGACCATAATAATAGTTTCCTCGGCTCTGCTCATAACTACGGCTACGCTGTTCACGGCTGGGGGGACGCCGGTATCTTCAACCTCTACAAGGTTGTTGCTTCTGACGCAACGGCAAAGAAAAACAACGCCTACCAACTGCTGCAAGAGCGCATAACAGAGTATGAGGCCACCTACTCTGACCTCAAAGTTGTCGACTATCTGCCAAGCTACACCGCTGAAAGCATCGAGGCATACAAGAGTGCATTGGCTGCGGCTAAGGCTTTAACTTCGAGCAACACTATCGAAGAAATACAAGACGCCTATAATACCTTGCCCGGCATTCTGAAGTACAAAGAGATTGAGGACGGTGGCTACTACTATGCCGTAAATGCTAACACCAAGAGCAGTGAGACCCTTGCCCTCCGAGTACAATCAGGCGACACGCAGCTTGGTTATGGTATATTGGACGAGAACAACGCCAGCTATGTATTCCAAGCCACCAAGAGCACTAATAACGGAAATTACTGGTTCTTCCAGAGCTTTGACACCGAGCTTTACATCGGTCGTGCCGAAGATCGTTATAACACCAAAATCAATCTGTCCGAAACACCGGCTGATAATCAATTGCAAGCCCTTAGAGGTGTAGATAATGAGGGTGTATCGCAGCCGGAGGCATACTTCTGGACAAATGTTTATGGTGAAAGTGGCAGCAACTTTGGCACAACTTTTGTCCCCGACCGCTTTGGTTGGCACGCCAACTCCGACAATGAAGCTACAGAGGGGTTGATATATAACTTTGCCGTTGCCAATGATCCTGCTAACTACAATTACAACCGCTGGTATTTGATTCCTGTAAGCGAGGAAGTGATTGCAGCTATGGAGCAGGCCAAAGAGGCAGCTATGTTCGAGACTCTCGGCAGTCTCATCGCCCAATACGATAAAGAGGGCATTACCAGCAAACGTCTGCCGGGCTTTACTGAAGCAAGTGTGGCTGAATACGAAAGCGCTCGCGCCAAAGCAAAGGCTATCAAAAAGACTGACGACTGTGCCACTCAGAAAGCTGCATACGATGCGCTGAAAGAAGCACACCTTAACCTTGTAGAACAGAACATCGAGGATGGTGCAACTTACTATATTGTGAGTGCATACACCGGACGCGAGGAAACCTTGGCTGTTACCATTGAACCGGAAATCAGCACCACGAACTCTCGCTGGGCAGTGATGGATAAGCCTAACAGCAAGTTTATCTTCAAATTCTCTGTAGACAATGAGCACAGCAACTATTGGTATGTGCAAAATGTGGAGAACGGCTGGTATCTTTCAGAGAACGACAACAATGATTTCAACCACAGCTATGGTCAACACGGCGTTATCTCTCAGAATGCAGAGCATAGTCATTACTTCAAGCGTATGATTACCTCCGGCTTACCCTATGCTTACTTCTGGTACAGCTATCCTTATAACTACACGAGTTGGCGTCCTGAAGGTTACGATAGTGGTGCAACAAGTGGCCTGTTGTACAACTGGGGTCAGGCAGGCGACAATAACATCGACAATCACAACCGTTGGTATCTTGTTCCTGTGAAAACCAAAGCGGTTACCATTGGTGCAACAGGCTACAGCACTTATGTGAACGATAATGCGCTCATTGTGCCCACGGGAGTAACTGTATATGGTGTTACCGGCTTTGAAGGCGATGAGCTCCAGCTGACCCAGCTTAGCGGTGAGGTGCTTGCTGCCAATGAACCTGTGATACTGCAAGGCGAAGCTGGCAAGACCTACCATTTTATCTATACTGAGGACGAGGGTAGCGCGATTGCAGGCAATCTGCTTGAGGGTACCGGCACGGAAGGTAAGGCTGTGGCAGAAGATGAGGCTTATGTGCTATACAACAATAAGGGTACTGCCGTATTCCGTAGGGCTGCGGCAATGACTCTGCCTGCATACAAAGCGTATCTGCCTGCAAGCGTAATAGGTGGAGCACAATCCAACATGTTCAATCTCGGAAACAACATTACCGGCATTGCAAATGCTGAGGCCGTAACGCCCGGTGCTGCCGGCGCGACCTACTATGATATGCAGGGACGCCGCGTTAGTGCTCCGCAGAAAGGACAATTATACATTGTGAATGGCAAAAAAGTAATCTACTAAATCCTTAATTACAATAGAAATTATGAAAAAAGAATATATTGCGCCCATTGCGCATCGCTACGTGGCTCAACCGTTGATGATTTCCGTTTCATCAAATGGTCCTCGCGTTGATAACCCTGCTGATGTGGAGTCTCGTGAAATTTGGGGCGGGAGTTTGTTTGACGATGACATTAAGAGCGACAACGATCACACCTCTTTCTAATCGCAGATACATCGATTTGAAATAAATCAAGTAGCCGATACATAATTGTGTATCGGCTACTTACATTAAAAAGGGCTTATATTGCATTATTCGCTTGCCGAATGATAGGTTTCTGTTGCAATCTGTGCTTGTTGGGTATAATTGGTACGGGGAAAAGGGGGATTGGAAGTCGGGAATAGGATATTGATGAAATAAAAAGCGGTGTATGCAAAGCGGTTATTGCACAGGAAATGCCTACTTTTGCAGAAAAGTAAAAGAATTATGAGTAACAAAAACATACAGAGCCGCAAAGGGCGGCGCGAGATGGCGCACGCGCTGATGGACTTCTTCGTCAGTCATGCTGAGGAGAGTTTTACGCGCACTGACTTGTATAATGAGTTTAAACTCAAGAGTCATCCGGCACGCAAGGTGCTGGCGGATATTCTTGACGACCTCGTGATGTGCGACTACCTCGCCATGAACGGCAACGGACACTTCCGTCTGCTGCAGCAGCAGACGCTGACGGAGGGCACAATGGTCAGACATGGCGGCGAGGTGGGCTTTCTGCCCGACGGGGAGGAGAACACTGTCTATGTCAGCGACCGAAATGTAAACAATGCGCTCGATGGGGACAGGGTGAGCGCCAATGTGGTGTTTAACCGCAAGCGTCAGCGGCGCGAGGCGGAGATTGTGAATATTCTGAGCCGTGCCAAGGATACTTTTGTGGGGGTGCTGAGCGTGGAGAAGCATTTTGCTTTCCTCGAGACGAACGACCGCTATCTGCCCTGGGATATTTTTATCCCGAAAGCCGAGTTGGGAGAGGCTAAGGCCGGCGATAAGGCTGTGGTGAAGGTGGTGGAGTGGCCGTCGAAGGGCAATCGCTCGCCGGTGGGCAAGATTGTGGATGTGCTCGGCGCTACGGGCGACAATGATGTGGAGATGCACGCTATCCTTGCCGAGTTCGGGTTGCCTTACAGCTATCCCGAGAACTTGGAGAGGCTGGCTGACCGTATCACCGGCCACATCAGCAGCCGCGAGATTGGCAAACGCAAGGATTTTCGCGATATTACGACTTTCACTATCGACCCGCGCGACGCCAAGGACTTCGATGACGCGCTGTCGATGCGCAAATTAGACAACGGGCTTTGGGAAGTGGGCGTGCATATCGCTGATGTTACGCATTATCTCAAGGAGGGGTCGCCTATCGACGAGGAGGCGTACAAGCGCGCCACGAGTATTTACCTTGTTGACCGCACTATTCCGATGTTGCCCGAGCATCTGTGTAACTTCGTCTGCTCGCTGCGCCCCGATGAGGAGAAACTGACCTATAGCGTCGTCTTTCAGATGAACGACAAGGCGGAGGTGAAGGACTATGAGATTGCGCGCACCGTGATCAGGAGCAATCGTCGCTTTACCTACGAGGAGGTGCAGGACATTCTCGACCAAGTGGCTGCCGGCGACGCCTCTGCACTCTTTGCCGGCGAGCTTGTGCAGCTCAACGCCTTTGCAAAAATATTGCGCGACAATCGTATGAAGAATGGCGCTATCGAATTTCAGCGCGATGAGGTGCGTTTTGAAATCGACGAGCACGGACACCCCATAGGCACCTATGTAAGGAAGTCTACCGACTCTCATAAGCTAATCGAGGAGTTTATGCTGCTGGCTAACAAGTATGTGGCGCAAAAGATAGGTATGGTTCCGAAAGGCACTAAGGCGAAAACTTTCCCTTACCGCATTCATGATGTGCCGGATCCGATGAAATTGGACAGGCTCTCTTCTTTTGTGGCGCGCTTTGGCTATGCGCTGAAAACTGACGGCACCAAGTCCGACATCTCGCGCAGCATCAATAAGATGCTCCATAGCGTGGAGGGCAAGAAGGAGCAGACTGTGATAGAGGAACTGGCTCTGCGCTCGATGACCAAGGCTCGTTACTCTACGCACAACATCGGTCATTATGGTTTGATGTTCCAATATTATACTCACTTCACTTCTCCTATCCGCCGCTACCCCGATCAGATGGTTCACCGCTTGCTTACGCGCTATTTGGAGGGCGGACGCAGCGTCAATCAGCTGCGATGTGAGGAGCAGTGCGACCATTCGAGCGAGATGGAGCAGATTGCTGCTAACGCCGAGCGTGCCTCGATCAAGTATAAGCAGGTGGAGTTCATGGCCGACAAGTTGGGCTGTGAGTTTGCCGGTAAGGTGAGCGGGGCTAACGACTTCGGAGTCTATGTGGAGATTGATGAGAACAAGTGCGAGGGGCTTGTGCCCATGCGCACGATGATTGACGACTACTATAGCTATGATGAGAAAACGCTGAGCGTGATTGGGCGGCGCAAGCACCACCGTCTGACTATCGGTACGCCTGTCAGGATTAAAGTGGTCAGCGCTAATCTCGAGCGCCGCCAGTTGGAGTTTGGTTTGGTAGAGATTGACGGCCACGCGGTGGCTAACTAAAAGAATGATGAAGATGAAACGATTTTGTTTGTCCTTGTTTGTTGCCGCATTGTGCATGACGGCTGCAGCGCAGACGGCTGTAAAGAAAGCGTCTGACGACTCGCTGAAAATCCTGTGGATTGGTAACAGCTACACTTTCTACAATGACCTGCCTGCGATGGTGAGCAAGCTCGCCGCCGAGCAGAAAATAAAGCTCGCGCCTACGCGTTTCCTCAAGGGCGGCGAGCATCTGTCGGGGCATTACGCTAATCCGGAACTGATCAAGGCGCTGAAAGACGGCGGCTGGGACTATGTGGTCATTCAGGAGTACAGTGCGGGGCCCGCGCAGTCCACGCGGGAGGTAATCGACGACACTTACCGCTATGCGCACCTGCTTGACAGTCTTGCGCACGACGGTTCGCCCGATTGTCAGGTGATTTTCTACATGACTTGGGGGCATAAGAAGACTAATGTGCACAATAAGAGCCAGCTTGACCCAGCTTATCCGCTCGACGAGAACTATCGGGATTTTCAGGCGCGCCTGCGTATCTCGTATATAGAGATGGCTTACGAAAACAGGGCTTGGTGCGCCCCCGTCGGCATTGCTTGGGAGGATATTCGCACCAATCACCCCGACATCGACCTCTATGCAAAGGACGGCTACCACCCTTCGCTGGCCGGCAGCTTCCTTGCGGCTCACTGCTTCGTGGCTACGATTTTGCAGAAGCCTTATACCTCCAAAGAGTATTGCGATTTGCTCGCCCCGCGCGCTAAAATCCTCCAGAAGGCGGCGCAAAATGCTGTGCTCAACAACAAACACTTGCTGCTGAACAACTGACGGCACCGGTTTGGCATCAAAAAAACTGACACAACGGCGCTAACCTTTGCGCCCAACGACAAACGCCTGCTGTTTACGAGTGAAACAGCAGGCGTTTGCATCTTTTTCTGTTTTTTCAAGATTGAAATCTCAAATTCCGAGGCTCAATCTCCCAACTTCGAGGCTTAATTCTCCATCGAGAAGAGCGGATCCCACGCCGGCAACAGGGTTGGCTTCTGCTTGGAGAGCTCGGCGAGCTTTTCGGGCACATATTTCTTCTCTACCACGAGGCGGAAGAGATACTCGTTGAACCAATTGTCGCTCATGATGATGTATCCGTTGTGGCCGGAGGTCGGTCCCCACGAGTTCTCGACCATCCACTTCTTGCTTTTGCCGTTTTCGTCAAGGTCGACGGCCATAAGGGTCATGGCGTGGGTGGAAGCGGAGGCGAAGGTGGAGATTCGCTCGGCTTTGGTCATCGGGAAGTCGATGCCGAAGATGTCTCCGTAGTTGTAGATGTCGGGATCGGAATATCCGCGCTTGCTATCGTTGCACTTGCCCACATCACAAGACATGTACATCGCTGTACTGTCCTTGATGCTCGCGATTGCCATCTGCTTGATGTCCTCCATAGGCACATTCAAGAACACCCAGTTCATTCCGTCGTATGAATGACGATCCATGTCGATTTCGTAGGTCTTGTACATCGGGCGCGAGGGGTCGTTCATGAACATAAGGTATGTCCCCTTGAGGTCTTTGCCCACATACTCGGCGTAAAACGACTGGGGGGTGTACTCTTTGGTGCTGATGACCTTGTTATTCTTGTCGCGCAGGGTGTATGTGAACTTCTGCGGGGGCTGACCGAAGCTGCGCACCAACATTTTATATATGGTGGTCAACATTTGCTTCTTTTCTGCCTGCACTTGCTTGTCGCTTTTACCTTGTGCGATAAGCTGACGCAGCGTAAGGGCATACTCGCGTAGCTTGGTCTTAAGAAGAGTAGAGTAGGTGCTGGTAGAATTGGCGGCGTATGTCTCGGGCATCACATCTGAAGGAACGAGACCGTACTTGCTAATGATGTCGACAGCACCACAGAATGTGCCGCCGTCGCCGATAGGATTCTTGAGCAGCCATTCTACCTGACGGTCGTCTATCGGTTTCTTGCCGTTGTCGATAATTGCTTGCAGGAAGAGGTTGGATTTCTCCAATTGGTCGTAGAAAAAGCAGTAATTCTGCGAGAATGTGAACGCGCCGAGATTGTATTTCGCAATCATGTCGGCTCTGAGCACATTGAGAGCGCTGAAAAGCCAGCAGCGACCGCTACTTTTCTGGTTGGTGATGCCTTTAGACTCAACTTTGTCGGAGAAATTAGTGTCAAACTGGATATTACTCTCTGCGCTGAGAGCCAAAACCTTGAGGTCGTTGGCTGCCACGGCGTTGTCGAGGGCTTTTTCTGCAGCGGTGGGCTGATAACTGTTGCGGAAATCCTGCAACATCTCAGTCGTGATTTCTTTTTGCGCCATCGCCACGGTAGTAGCGAGGGCAACGCCTATAGTTAATACAGTCTTCTTCATATTATCTGAATTCTTATGGTTTTTTCTCTCATTCCGGACTTGAAAACTAAGCAGCTAAAGGAGTTATTACTTCATGTATTCGCTCCAATCTGTGAGGCGCATGTCGCCTTTGCGGATGAAAGTGTCGTGCATTGCAAACGCGGCGCTTAAATAGTGGTGGGTGTGGCCGCCAAACTTCTCGGCGTGCTTCAAATAATCGCGCAGCATTGGACGATAGTCGGGGTGAGCGACATTAATGATTGCCTCGGCTTTTTCCATAGAGCACTTGCCGCGCAAATCAGCCACGCCGTACTCGGTAATGATAGCATCAACGAAATGTGAAGTGTGGTCGATGTGGCTTGCAAAGGGCACTACGCTGCTAATCGCGCCGCCCTTGGTTGTACTGCCGCAAGTAAAGATAGAAAGATAGGCGTTGTTAGTGAAATCCGCCGACCCGCCGATTCCATTCATCATTTTGGTGCCACAAATCTTGGTAGAATTGACATGACCATAGATATCTACCTCAATTGCAGTGTTGAGAGAGCAAACACCGATGCGGGCAATGACTTCCGGATTGTTGGAGATTTCGCTTGGACGCAACACAAGCTTATCACGGAAGAAGTCCATGTTAGAATAGATGTCCTTGATGCATTCATTCGTTACGGTAAGCGAACAAGCAGAGGCGCTGAGCACACGACCCTCTTTCATAAGGGCGACAGGAGCGTCCTGCAGCACTTCAGTGTAGATGTTAAAGTTAGGAACCTCGTTGCAGTGCCCCAAAGCGCCGAGCACAGCGTTCGCACCCGAACCCACGCCGCTCTGAAGGTTGAGGAAAGTGGGCGGAATAAGCCCCTTCTTAAGATTATCCAGCAGGAAGTCCGCAACATTCTGGCCAATTTGCGTGGTAATAGGGTCGGGATCTTTGAAAGCTCTTGCCTCGTCGGGAATATTACACTCCACGATACCGATAATGCGGTCGGCGTCCACTTCAATGTACGGCTTACCGATGCGATCGCTGGCCTTGGTAATCATAATCGGCGTGCGATGAGGATGATCCTCGATCTCGTAGACATCATGAATGCCGATAGACGCCTTACTGTGGAAAGCGTTGAGCTCGATGATGATACCCTCTTTGGCCAAACGGGCAACCGTCGGACTGATACCACCAGCAGCAGTCAGATAGATGCGCGCTTTGTCGCCAATCTGCTCTACTTCGCAGGCTTCCAGTATGGCCCAATGAATATCGCCGAGGTAGCCTTGGCGAATTTGGGTAGCCATATTGGAGAGGTTGATGTCGGAGTAGGAAATCTCGTTGGCGTTGACATGTTTGCGGAAGTCAGAATTGGTAGTGTAAGGTGCACGGAAAGAAATGGCGTGCTGATTGCTCATTTCGCCGTCGCAACTCTGACCAGTGCTTGCGCCTGTCAAGATATTGACCTTGAATGGGTGATGTTCGTCGTGCTCGTGTCCTGCTCGCTTAGCAAGCTCTGCGGGCACGCTCTTGGGCGCGCCAGCCGGAGTGAAGCCGCTGAGACCAATGGTCTGACCGTTCTGAATATGAGCGGCGGCCTCGGCAGCAGTAATGCGGTTGAATGCCATTTTCGTTATGTTTTGGTAAAAAATATATTATCTTGTGCAAATTTAATCAAATCAAACGAATTACCACCTCCTTGGCGCGAATAATTGCACAAATCTACTTGATTTGTCCCGCCGGAGGGTTTTTCAGTCCCTTGGCGCTGGTGAGGTAAACTTTGGCAGCGCCGAATTTTAGGTACATATCCAGTCTCACCGGCAGGTGGTTGGCGTCGTCAGTAACGAAGAAAGTTATCACTTCTTTCTCGTCGCCGTCCTCTTGCTTCTCCACGAAGGACAGTTGCAGGCAGCGGTATGCCGTTTTGCTGTCGCGCATTTTCACTTTGGTCTTGCCCCTATATATTAAGGTGTGATTGCGCACTCCATTGCCGTCGGTCATTAGGAAATTGATATGCTTGCCTTTCTGCCAGCCCTCGGTGTTGAAGTTGCGCGCCTTGAGCATCATGCTAAGCATGTCATAGACTTGCGCAGGGCGGGTCTCGTCTTTATTAGTGATGTTGCCGTCGGCGTGCGAGTAGGTCTGGCGCACGCGACAGTCGTTGCCATGGTAGGAATAGCGCACCTCGCGCAGCTTACGCTTCTTGCCTTCGATGTCATGCTTGAGATAGTAGAGCGGTTGCATCTTGTCGGCGGAGACAAAGCTCGTGATAGTGTCGCGAAGCACGAAGTATTCGTCTGCTTTGTCGCTCCCGCGCATCAGTAGGCGCGTGCGCAGGGCGTCGATGCCCTCGTAAGTGGATTGATTGATTGTCAAAGTAGCCGTACCGGCCTTGACCCATACAAAACCCCAGTTATAATAAAGGCTATAGTCCAGCTGTTCGCCGCTGCGGAAGGCGTCATGGGCATTTATGTGCGGCGTAGCGAACCATATCGCCATCGCGGCGCACCATACCTTTATTATATCAAGCCAACGCTCCATGTCCTATAATTATTTCTTCCATTGTTTGGCCCGTTCCTCGTTGCGGTTCTGGATTTTCTTCTCCTTGTCCGGCTTTTGCTTGGTGATGGCGAGCGGTTTCTGCTTGATAAGAGGTGTTTGCAGCAGGTTCCATTCCTGTTCCTGGTCCCATTTGGCACGAAGCGTGAGCGGCGAGGGAAAATAATATACCTCCTCCGGCTGACGGTCGAGCTCATAGTTGCCTTCGTCCCACTCGCCGTTGCCATTGCGGTCGATAAAGGCGCGCATGTAGTAAGAGCCCGGCTTAACGAAGAAGAAGTTAGCCTTGCCGCCCTCGGTGCGTTGGCTGCGCACCACGTTGTCGCCACTATTGAGCAGTTCCACGATTACAAGCGTGTCGCTGCGTCCGGTGATGGAGGCGGTAAAGGTGCAATACTTGTCGAGCGAGGGGATAGTGAAGCGCTGTTCCACCTTTTGCGACACCTTGCCGTAAATACTCTTCATCGCGGCGGAGTCTACACGCAGCAGATATTGCTGTTCGGGGCGCCACTCGCCATAAAGCACGTACTCCATCGCGCTACCCTCCACAGGTTCTATCTCATAGTCCGCGGGCAGGTATAAAGTGTCCTCCTTGATGTACAGATGAAACATCGAGGTGTCCACTTCGCTTAGCGGCTCGGGGCTACGGAAGTGAATGTTGTCGTAAAGGTCGAGCGACCCATTGCCCGTGATAGTGAGGTTGAGCGGAGCCGGTGGCATCTCGGTCTGATACTCCTTGCCCTTTTTCTTCAGCTTCTCCTGCTGTTTCTCCCACTCCTTGTAGGCTTCCTCTTCCAGCTTTAGCTGGCGGCTACGCGGCAGGCGCGACACGAAATCCAGCGTATCCGTGCGCTCCACAAGCACGCCGGTGGTGTCATTCTCCATATAGGTGAGCGTAGCGCTCAGCGTGTCGGTGTGAACGAGCGCCGTGTCGCTCAGCCAGTAGATAACCGTGTCGTTTTTCTCGGAATACTGGGCTATAATCTTGCTGTCGTCGAAGTTAAGCCCCTTTATCACAGGGCGATGCTCGCTCGGCGCGGTGAAATACACATCGAAATGCTCCGGCACGAGGCGCTCGCTCTTGAGCAGGTGGCGGTCGAGAGTGTTTTCGTTGAACGCCAGCAGCACGATGTCGTCGGGCACGAAGTGAGTGTACTTCACCATGCGTATAGAGTCGTAGTGCGTGGAGTCGCGCCAGATGGTGTCGGCTCGTTGGTCGGGAAAACTGCGCGGACTGATGTCGGCGCGGCTGAAAGCCAGCATCTCGCTCTTCTGACCATACACAAAGTCGCCGTCGGCGTCCTGCAGGGCGTAGATACGGTAGTGCGCGGGCGCCACACCCTTGATAGTAAATTCTCCACTGCCGTTAGTGCGTGCCATACGGTCGAAAGGCTTGCTCGTAAAGGCCTGTGCCGTGGTGTCGGCGTGCAGGCCGACCAAGATACCCTTGATAGGCTCGAGGTTACGCGCGTTGAGCACCTTGCCGCTCACCTCGAAGCCGCTTATACTGTCGCCTGTGGAGAAGGTATAAGTGTATTTGCCCATCGGATTGCCCTCGTTGTTGTCCACTATCGCGTCGCCGAAGTCTATGGTATAGGTCGTGTTCGCCTTCAGCGAGTCGATTAGTTTCACCGTAATCTTGCGCCCGTTGGCAGCAATCTCGGGCTGGTTTATCTGCGGCGGCGAGATAGCTATTTTCTCGCTCGCGTTTTCAAGTTTCACAAATTCGTCGAAATAAATCTCTATCGTCTTGGAACGAGCCCCCACGGCGCCTTCGGCAGGCCGCGCGCCGACAACTTGGGGCGGCGTCTCGTCATACGGTCCACCGTCGGGAGTGCCCGGTCGTGCGCACCCCGCTATGAGCAATGCGCTCGTCAGCACGCACACAATAGACCATATCTTGTGAAACCTCGACATCGGCGGGCAAAAATCACATTTTTCTATACATTATATTATATAAGCGCCAGCACTTCCTCTATAATTTTGCGGTCATTGCTCAGGCGCGGCACTTTATGCTGCCCGCCCAGCTTACCTTTGCTCTTGAGCCAGCTGTCAAACAGTCCCGCGCGGGCGGCAATCAGCTCTAACGGTTGCAGAGTGATGTCCTTGTGGCGCTTAGCCTCGTAGTCGGAGTTGATACGCTGCAGCGCTTGGTCTAAAGCGGTGGCAAATTTCTCGGTATCGTCGGGCATCTTGCGAAATTCCACCACCCATTGATGCCTGCACTTGCCCTCGCCGTCCATAAAGACGGGAGCCGCCGTATATTCAGCCACCTCCGCACCCGTTTGGGCGCACGCCTCGGCTATACCCTTCTCGGCGTTGTCCACTATCAGTTCCTCGCCGAAGGCATTGATGAAACTCTTGGTGCGACCGCTGATGTGAAATTTGTAAGGACGCACCTGCGTGAACTTCACCGTGTCGCCTATCATGTAACGCCACAAGCCGCTGGTGGTAGTGATGACCATGGCGTAGTTGCGGTTCGTCCGCACCTCCCATAGCGGCACGGCGCGAGCATTATCAGTGCCCACCTCTTCCAAAGGAATGAACTCATAGAACACACCGAGGTTAGTCAGCAGCAGCATCGCCGTGTCGTCGGGCTCATTCTGCACGCCGAAGAATCCTTCGCTCGCGTTGTAGGTCTCCATGTAGTGCATGCCGCGCGAAGAGATAATCTCGCGGTATCGTTCGCGGTAGGGCGTGAACGCCACGCCGCCGTGGAAGAACACCTCGAGGTTGGGCCACACTGCCGAGATGTCCTGCTGACCCGTAAGCTCCTGCACCCTGTTCAGCACCGACAGCATCCAGCTCGGCACGCCGCTGATGTTGGTAACATTCTTGCCCATAGCCTCACGAGCGATGCGGTCGCGTTTCACTTCAAAGTCCTGCAGCAGCGCAGTAGCCTTCTTCGGCACACGCACGAGGTTAACCATCGGACTGATGTTCTCGATAAGGATAGCACTCAAGTCGCCCACGAGGCTTTCCTTCACATCATAGTTCTGCTCGTGGCTGCCGCCCAATATAAGGGCGCGCCCGTCAAAGAGACGGCTCTTGGGATTGTTGTGCAGGTAGTAGGTAACGGCGTGTTGGCCGCCGCGGTAGTGCGTATCCTTGAGTCCCTGTGCGCTGACAGGGATAAACTTGCTCTTATCGTTGGTCGTGCCGGAGGATTTAGCGTACCACTTCACCCTCCCAGGCCAGAGAATGTCCCTTTCGCCGTGGCGCATACGGTCGATGTAGCCCTTCAGCTCCTCATAAGTGCTCACCGGCACCCGTTGGCGGAACTCCTCGTAGCCATCGATGCTGTCAAAGTCATGATTGCGCCCCCATTCGGTCAGGCGCGCCTCGTGAATCATGCGTTTGAGCAGCTCGCGTTGCTCATCGTCGGCGTTGAGTTCGCTGCGGCGCAGCTGCTCATATTTTTTGTTGAATATCGGTCTTACTAATGCGGTAATACCCATTGCTATAGCTGAGTATGAATAGTTCAATAAGCAAAGGTATAAATAAAAACCCACATACGCCGCTACCATTCCCTCCTAAATGCCAATCAGACGCCTTTTTGCCGCACCTAAACAATGAGAAAGCCGCCGGAACTCTCATCGCCGGCGGCTTTATATACCTCTTTGCAAATGCTATTGAATTTGCATCTCCTCTATCTTGGCCTTGGGCGAGATATAATCCAGCGAGAACTGGAGGTCATCAAAGCCGTCGTAGTTGTCGATAATCTCCATTCCCTTCTTGGTAACCTGCTCGTCGGGAATAAGAATCCACACATTGCCCACGGTAACACTCAGGCCGTAGTCCTCGTTGTAGGCCCAGTTCAGATTGGCGCCAACCTTCTTCAGCGTCTCCACAAGCGGCATCCCTGCCGCAATCTTTACGCCGTTAACGGTGGCCACATCACCCTCGCCGGCCATATCGCCCATAGTGGTGTCGGGGCCGTCGACCATTTCGCCGTCAGCCACCACAGTTTCATCTGCCTCACCCTCAGCTTTAGGCGCAGCCGTGAAAATTTTGCCACTATCATATTCCTGTCGGGAGACGATCATAATCTTAGTCAGCTTGGCGATAACCTTGCGATTGTACTTCGCGTCCTTTTCATTGCTACCGCTTATCAGCAGGGTCATCGAAATGTTGTCTCCTGTTACCCTCGATATACTGCGCGACAGCACCACATTATCCTTGTCTAACAGAAAACACGGCAACAGCTCCTCTGCCGGCACTCCGGAGTATGGAATACTTAAGATGATGCGTGCCGCCGATTTATTTGTCAGCACCCTCTGCACCGTGCCGCCATCTATCTGCAAGCCGGAGGCTTCGCTCGCCCCGGCCTCCACAGCCATGCCCTGCATGGCCTCCGCCAATGCTTTAGCCTTCTCGCTAAGCGCTTCGTTCTTTTCGATAGTACTCTTCATAAGCTTGCCGACAGCCTTCTGCGCACTCTCGGAGATGCCGCCTTTCACAGAGTTTATTTCCGCAATCTTGGTATTCATCTCGACAACATTGTCCGACATCTTTGCATACAGCTCGGCCACCTCTGCAAAAGGCCCCGACTTTGTGTCGCTGCTGCAACCGCTCATCATAAACATCGCAATCCCTGCTATCAGGGCGCTCATCACTCTACTCATTGCTCTCATAATCGTTTGGTTAAATGATAATTATTGATTGTTAGGCATACAAAAATTCTCAATGCGCCACCAATTGGCACCCAATAGGTGTCAGTGCAAATATAACCATTTTCTGTTTCCCCGCAATAAACGCCGCCGCTTTTCTTAAAAATCTTCGCCCCATTATAAATAATCATCTCCAAATCAAAGAAAACCCCACTGCGCTCAGTAATGTTGTGGAGACCGCACCTTACTCCCTCAACGCCGTACCCAATTTCGCCAAAACTTTAACTTATCCCCTCGAAGTTTGCACTAAAGGCCTCCGCGCGCGATTTTTGGGCCTGCGCATTTGTTTTTTGCTCGTGAAGAACGAAAAAATCTTATAAGAATTTTCAAAAATTCTTATATAAATTCCTGAAAATTCTTATAAGGTTTTTTAGAAATTCTTATATGATTTTTTTAAGTTTCACGACATTTCTGCGCACGCGGAGGCTCAAAAATCGCGCACGGAGGACTTTAGTGCGAACTTCAACGAGGGTAGGTAAAATGTAGTGGGGATATAGTATAACTTTGAGGAGGTTTTGTGCCGCCTGCACGACAATAAGAACCGGCTTTATGATATTTCGCACCATCGCTACGGCACAGGGTCGTAGCCGCTGCCGCCCCACGGGTGGCAGCGCAGCAGTCGGCGCAGGGTGAGCCACGATCCGCGCAGTGGGCCGTGCTTACGCAAAGCCTCCACGGCGTACTGCGAACAGGTGGGGGTAAATCGGCATGAGGCCGGCGTGAATGGGGAAATAAAGTGCCGGTAAAAGCGAATGGGCAAGATGAGTAGCCACGTTATAAAGGCCGAAAGGCTATGTATTATCTTGCTTGGCATCGGCGGACTGCACAAAGGGGCGGTTTTTCTCTGTGTCTGGTTGCATTCGCCGGACTATGGTGCTGACAATGCGGCTCATGGCATTGAAAAGGACTGCAGTCTGCACCGGTTCGGTAGCTAACCAGACAAAGGCTACGTGCATTTGCACGCCTTTGGCGGCGAGGGCATCGACAAGGGGCTGTTTGTGCAGTCGGTAGGCTTCTCTCGTCTGGCGTTTGGCACGGTTGCGATCCACGGCATGGCGCAACCGCTTCTTGGCTACGGATATCAGTACTTTGGCAGGGGGAGTAGTAGCGGCGCAATCGGACTTGGGCACTATGCAATCGGACTTGGGCACTACGCAACCGGACTTGTACGCTATACTGCCGGACTTGGACACAAAACTGCCCTCAGGGCAGCGGTAGACGGCGCGCAAAGGCCATGCCTGAACGCTACTGTTGTGGCCGCGCTCAAAGAGGCGTTCCACTTCCTTGAGCGATGTCATGCGCTCGGCTTTGCAAAAAGTGGGCATCTGGGGAAGCCGTTATTTCTTCTTTTGCTTGCTTAGGTAGGCGTCGATTTCTCCTGCCATGGAGAGGCCTTTTCCCTGCACAGCCTTGATATCTACGCGGAAGCCGAGCTCTTCTAATTTGGCGGCGGTGTTTTCGCCGAAGCAGGCAAAGACAGTATCTCCCTGCTTGTAGTCGGGGAAGTTTTCGACGAGGGATTTAGCTCCGCTGGGAGTGAAGAACACTACCATGTCGTAGTCAAAAGGCTGGCTCTTGTCGAGCTCTGTGCTGACGGTGCGGTACATCACGCAGCCGGTGTGCTGAATGCCTTTGTTGTCGAGCAGGAGCGAAAAGTCGTTGTTGTGAACGTCGCTCTGGGGAATGAAGAAACGCTCCTTCTTGTGCTTCTGCATTACCTCCACGAGGTCGGGCATAAGGCCGCTCTTGCCAAAGAAGATTTTGCGCTTGCGATATTGCACGTATTGCTGCACATAGAGCGACACCTGCTGGGAGATGAAGAAATATTTCATGTCTTCGGGCAGCTTGATGCGCATGTCTTTACACAGCGAGAAGAAGTGATCGATGGCTTGCTTGGAGTTGAATACGATGGCCGTGTGGCTTAGAATGTCTACCTTCTGAGCACGAATCTCTTTTGGCGTGAGTCGCTGTACGCTTATCAGCGATTGGAAATCTACGGTTACTCCAAATTTATTTGTCAACTCCAAATACGGGGACTTCAACGAAGATGGCTTGGGCTGGGAGACAAGAATTTTCTTGACCATGGCTCTACTGTCTGTGTGCAATATGTTATATGACGAGGAACTCGTTGATCGCTACCAGCAATTCCCACAAAAAAAAGATGGGCAAAAGTTCCAGTGTGCAAAAGTACAAAATTGCCGGCACTATGCCAAGGTGGAAGTTGAAAAAGATTTGCTTTGTCTTGTACAGCATGAGCAACTCTGCCGTGGCTAACAGGGTAAGGAACACCGAATTGCAAATCTGAGCTGGCAAATCGAAGTATAATAAGACCATTGCCAGCACAAGGAACGCTATGGCCTTGCCGAAGCCTACCAAGTTGTAGCAACGAAACCAAATATGCTGCTCTTCCGCTTCGAAGAAGGTGCGGTTAAACAGATTGAAGAGGCTATATTTCCCTGCGAAGTACAATAGCAGTACGCCCATGTTGCCAAGGAGCTGTACATAGGGCGACAGGAGCGTGAAGTGCTGAGAAAGGGATTGTGTGAAGTAGCTGAAGAACAAGAGGCTCAGTACGAAGCTCTCTAAGAGCACTACAAAGAGACGGTCTTTGACCTCTCCTTCCGACTTGAGCGAGAAATCTTCATTGCGGTCGCGCAGTCGGAAAAAGTTTTTGATTTGCAGGCTTAGCGCGTGCATGGAACGGCAGATTACGAAGCACGCCATGAACAGGCTTAGCATCAGTGTGATCGTTACGAACGGGTCATTGCTCAGCCGGTAGGGGACGGGCTCGCCGCTGATGCCGACAAAACGCACGGTGCTGTCGGCATTGAGCCATTCGTTACCGCTAAAAAAGCCTAATCGGTCGGCAATAGGGTAATTGCTAACGATAGTGTCCGCCTGCGCGTCGGGCTTAAACTTGCGCGCACTATCAATTATAATGGGGCCGGCGTTTTTGGCGGCCTGTTGTGCAAGTTCTATGGCGAGGGTGTCGTGCATTTCCGTTTTCCGATGGAGTTACGCCATGTCCTTCAGTAGCTGACGCAGTGCGTCCATGCTGTTTATGCACTGCCAGAGGCGTTCGTCGCCTTCGTAGCGGAAAAATTGTTCGGCGTGGCAGTGGTTTAGCCAAGCCTCAAGGTGATCGTAGTAGCCGTCTTGGTTAAACAAGATGATGGGCTTGTCGTACAATCCTAATTGCTTTTGCACAATTGTCTCGAAGAACTCTTCCATTGTGCCGATGCCGCCCGGCAGTACAACAACGGCGTCGCTCTTGTCGCGCAGCTGCTGTTTACGCTGAGCCATGTCGGTGGTAACGATTACTTCATCGAGATTATCGCGCAGCCAGCCGCGCTCTATCATGAACTGCGGAATGATTCCTACCACGCGACCGCCATTCTGCTGGCAGCCGTCGCTACTTGCGCCCATAAGGCCTGCGCTACCTCCGCCGTTGACGAGAGTCCAACCTGTCCGGGCGCAGATTGCGCCGATCTCGTAGGCTGTTTGCTTATATTTGTCAGCAATATCTGCGCTCGAGGCGCAGTAAATGCACAGTTTCTTGCTCATTGTTGCTGCGAGAGCGTTATTTGTTAAATTCCGAAGGCTTTTTTAACCTCTTCCACGCGGTCGAGTTTCTCCCATGTGAAGAGTTCTACCTCGAGGGTCTTATCTCCCATATAGTCGCTGCGGAAATCTTTTACTATTGTGCGTGGTTCGCGCCCCATGTGGCCGTATGCTGCCGTTTCTGTGTAGATTGGTGTGCGCAGCTTGAGGTATTGCTCAATGGCGTAGGGGCGAAGATCCCATAAGGTCGCGATTTTGCGCGCGATCTCGCCGTCGCTGAGCTGCACGCGGCTGCGTCCGTAAGTGTTTACATAGATACTTATCGGGTCGGGACGGCCGATAGCGTAGCTTAGCTGCACCAACATCTCGTCGGCGACGCCCGCTGCTACCATATTCTTGGCGATGTGTCGCGCAGCATAGGCCGCAGAGCGGTCAACCTTGCTCGGATCTTTGCCGGAAAAGGCACCGCCTCCGTGCGCGCCCTTACCTCCGTAAGTGTCCACGATGATTTTGCGCCCCGTCAGACCTGTATCTCCGTGAGGACCGCCTATAACAAATTTGCCGGTAGGATTAACATGATACTTGATGTCGTTCGTAAACAAAGCCTTAATTTTTTCACTGTCGAGAGTGGCCAAAACTCGCGGCATAAGGATTTCTCTTACATCGTGCTCGATTTGCGCTACCATCTGCTCGTCTGCTTTGTCTTGCGCGTCCTTGGTATTTTTGTCGGGGAGAATAAAATCATCGTGCTGAGTGGAGACCACAATGGTGTCGATGCGTTGCGGTACGCCCTGCTCGCTATATTCTACCGTTACCTGCGCTTTTGCATCGGGGCGCAGGTATTTCATCTGCTTGCCCTCGCGACGAATTGCAGCGAGCTCTTGGAGAATTTGGTGCGCGAGGCTCAACGGTAGCGGCATGTAGTTTTCCGTTTCGTTGGTAGCGTAGCCAAACATCATGCCCTGGTCGCCCGCTCCCTGCAGGTAGGGGTTGTCTCCGTCGCGCTCAACGCCGCGATTGATGTCGCCGCTTTGAGCATGGAGGGCGTTGAGGATACCGCAACTGCCGGCGTCAAACATATACTCGGACTTATTGTAACCAATTCTGTCAATGGTTTTTCGTACCACATCGTGCAAATCCAATACAGCCTTGGTTTTAATTTCTCCAGCGACCACGACTTGTCCTGTCGTGACGAGCGTCTCGCACGCCACCTTCGACTGCGAATCATACGCCAGGAGTTGGTCGAGAATAGCGTCGCTGATTTGATCGGCGACCTTGTCGGGGTGTCCTTCGCTTACGGACTCGGATGTAAAGAGGTAGTTCATCTTCTATACCTTATTTATAATTATATATAGCGTAATATAGAAGATAGAAAGAGCCGTGTTTAGCATTTTTTCAAGTGGTTGCAAGCAGCACAAATCTGTCCACTTCTTTTCTTACGCGCTGCAAAGGTACGCATATCTGCTGGTATCGCCAAGAAAAAGTCTCCTCGATTTTTATGATACCCTTGTGTCGGGGAAGAAAAGCCTCGGCGAGTTAGGAAATGTCGAGCTGTTGGAAGGAAAAATCGAGCGCATCGAAGATCAGGAGGCGGTCGGCGAGCGGTTTGCCGACGGCGGTGAGGTATTTGATTGCCTCGGTGGCCTGAATGGTGCCGAACATGCCGGCAACGCTGCCGAGCACTCCGGCAAGCGCGCAGGTCTCTACTGTTCCGGCGGCGGGGGGAGCGCCGAAGATGTCGCGCAGATTGCTATGGCCGGGCAGGTAGGTGAAAGCCTGCGCCTCGTAGCGCAGCAGGGCGGCGTAGCTGAATGGTTTGCCGAGGGCAACGCAGGTATCGTTAATAAGAAATTTGGCTTCGATGTCGTCGGTGCCGTCGATGATGAAGTCGTAGTTCCGAATGGCCTGGGCGGCATTGTCGGCAATCAGAAAGTCTTTGATACAGACGACCTCGACATTCGGATTGAGGGCGAGCAGTTTTTCGCGCGCGGACTCGACTTTCGGTTTGTCGAGGTCGGGAGTGGAATGCAGCACCTGCCGCTGCAGATTGCTCAGACTTACTTTGTCGCCGTCCATCAGCCCGATCGTTCCCACGCCGGCAGCCGCCAAATAGAGCGCGGCAGGCGAACCAAGACCGCCCACGCCGATTATAAGGACGCGGGCGGACTTGAGTTTCTGCTGTCCGCTTGTACCGAAGTCGGGCAACTTGATATGACGGCTGTAGCGCAGGGCTTCTTCGCCGGAGAGAGCGGTCATTTACTTCTTGTTTTCCTTCTTGGGAGCAACGAGAGCTTTGAACCACTCGGGCTCTTTGCCGAAGATACTGCGCAGGCGTTGAGCATCGAACTTGAGCTTGCGGTCATAAGTGTAGATACCGTTCTGTTCCTGCTCCACATCGGTCAGCTGAGTGTAAGTGTAGCCGTTAATGTAGTTGAAGGTGAGCACAGTGTCCACCGTGCTTTGCAGACGGGTGTAGAGAGCTTCCAGATCCTTGGGGCCTTCGCCGTAACCCCAGGTGTTTTCGGCATATTTCTCGATCACCCAGCCGATACCGCCTATTTCGTCGAGGAAATAGGGCTGGCCGTTGTATTTAGCCTCCTTCTGCTCGTTGAGAGTAGGCACGGAGTTCTCGTCTTTTGGGGTCAGCTTCTTCTTAAGCTCGGCGGCATTGCCCTCATAGTTGTGGTAAGACCATATATCAGTCTTGGCTTGGTGATAACCGCCGCTCACATCGTGCACGGGGCGGTAGTCGATGCGATGAGTGAGGTCGTAGACATCTGCCAGCAGGCGGTCGTGGTTAATACCGTCGGCGGCGCGTCCCCAAGTCTCGTTGAACGGTGTCCAAGTGATGATGCTGGGGTGGTTACGGTCGCGCTCCACCACCTCTTGCCACTCCATAAGGAAGTTGCGCGCAGCGGCCACGCCGTTAATGTCCATGCCCCACGACGGAGCCTCGCCCCAAGTGAGATAACCGAGCTTGTCGGCCCAGTAATGGAAGCGCTCCTCGAACACTTTCTGGTGCAGGCGAGCCGAATTGAAGCCCACAGCCATCGAGCGTTCGATGTCGCCCTTCAAATCCTCGTCGGTCGGTGCAGTCCACACGCCATTGGGGTAGAAACCCTGGTCGAGCACCATGCGAAGGTAGAGGGGCTTGTTGTTAAGGTAGAAACGATTGCCCTCAATGTGCACCTTGCGCAGGCCGGCGTAGCTGCTGACGCGGTCGATGACCTGTCCGTCGGCGTTCAGCACCTCATAGTCGAGGTCATAGAGGAACGGACTTTCAGGCGACCAAGTCTTGGCGTTCTTAATCGGCAGGATAATGGTCATAGGATTGGTGGCGCGCTCTGTAGTGGTGTAGACCGTTTTGCCGTTGTCCTTGAGCGTTACGCGCAGCTTGAGGCCGCTGGCGAGAGAGTAGAACGCAGGCTCGAGAACGAAGCGGCTGTTGTCTAAGTCGGGCTTGACATAGACGCTTTTGAGCCCCTGCGGTGCTACAGCCTCCATCCAGACAGTCTGCCAGATGCCGGTAACGCGCGTATAGTAGCAGCCGGAGGAGTAGAAGCTGTGGCTCTGCTTGCCGCCGGCCTGTGCGCCGCCGCGAAGGTCGTCCTTAACCCAGAGAATGAGGTTCGCCTCTTCTCCTGCCTTGACATAGTCGGTAATATCTACCTCGAAAGAGGAGCTACCGCCCCAGTGGCGTCCGGCAACGCTGCCGTTGACATAGAGAGTGGCGTAGTAGTCGACTGCACCGAAGTGGAGCAGGATTTTTTTGCCGTCCCAATTGGCGGGAATGCTGACCTTGCGCTGATACCAGATTGCGGGGATGAAATCTTTGTAGCCCACGCCGCTCAGTTCGCTCTCGGGGCAGAAGGGAACGGTTATTTTGTTGTCGTAACCCTCGCTCTTGTCGAATTTGCGGTTGATGCCGGTGTTGCTGAGGTCCAGCTCGTAGGTCCAAGTGCCGTTGAGGTTCACCCAATCGGTGCGCTCAAACTGCGGACGCGGGTACTCGGGGCGCGGTATGTTAACCTGCGCGTCGAGCTTTGCCTCGCGCGCAGCATCGATATTCGTGGCACAGGGGCTTTTAGTGCCATGCGCCAGGGCTGCGAGGCTCATGGCCGCAGCAATCAGTGTGGTCAGTAATCTCATATTTGTAGTAAAAAAGTTAGATGTGCGTGAAAACTATTGCTCGTTGGTCTCCTCGAGCGTGTAAGCCGAGCTGCCGTCGAAGCAATGAGTGCAGATTCTGTCCTTGGGCAAGCCGATAGCCTCCACCAAGGTCTCGAGCTTGGTAAACTTGAGACTCGACAGATTCAGACGGCGCGCAATCTCGTCGACCATGCGCTTATACTGAGGCGAATCGGTCTGTGTGTATTTGTCCAGCACCTCGTCGCTCACATTGTCGCCCTCGAAGTCGCGGATAATGCAGCGCGTGATGAGCTCCATGTCGCTCTTGGAGGAGGTGAAGTTGATAAAGCGGCAGCCATACACCAGCGGCGGGCAGGCAATGCGCATGTGCACCTCCTTTGCCCCGTCGTCGAAGAGCACCTTGGTGTTGTCTCTGAGCTGAGTGCCGCGCACGATAGAGTCATCGCAGCAAAGCATACGCTTACCCTTGAGCAGGTCGGCATTGGGAATGAGCTTCATCTTCGCCACGAGGTCGCGCATCTCCTGATTGGAGGGCATAAAGGAGCGCGGCCAGGTGGGCGTGTACTTAGAGATGCAGCGCAGGTAGGGTACCCCCTTGCCGGCGGCATAACCGGTAGCCATGCCGATGCCGGAGTCGGGAATGCCGCACGCGCAGTCCACCTCCGTCGGGTCTTCCTTGCCCATGGCGCAGCCGCAGGCGAAGCGCGCCTCCTCCACATTCTTGCCCTCGTAGCAAGAGGTGGGGAAGCCGTAGTAAACCCAGAGGAACGAGCATATTTGCATCTTCTTGTTGGGCTTACGCATCTGCTCCATGCCCTCGGCAGTGATGCGCACTATCTCCCCCGGGCCGATGTAGTGCTCTATATTGTAGTCGAGGTTAGGGAACGCAGAGCTCTCGCTCGTAACAGCCATGGCGCCGTCCTTTTTGCCCACGATTATGGGAGTACGCCCCCACGCGTCGCGCGCAGCGATGATGCCGTTTTCGGTAAGCAGCAGCATAGAGCACGAACCCTTCACCTTATTATATACATTCTCGATACCCTCCACAAAAGTCTTGCCCTTATTGATAAGCAGAGCGATCAGCTCGGTAGGATTGATGCGGCCGGAGGTAAATTCGCTCATGTGCTCGCCCTGTTGGATTAGCTCGTTGGCCAGAGCCTCGAGGTTGTTGATTTTCGCCACCGTAACGAGGGCGAAACGCCCGAGGTGGCTGTTCATAAGCATCGGCTGCGCGTCGGTATCGCTGATCACGCCGATGCCGGCGTAGCCGTCGAATTTGTCAAGCTCCGACTCAAAGCGCGGACGGAAGTAAGAATTTTCCAAATTGTGTATCTCTCGCTCAAAATGCCCCGACTCGTTGATCGTTGCTATGCCGCCGCGGCGTGTGCCGAGGTGGAATTGGTAGTCTGTGCCGTAAAACACATCGGTAATACACTTGTGCTTGCATACAGCACCAAAGAAGCCGCCCACTGTAGTCTGTTTTTTATATAGTTTGTTGAATAATGTTTACCTGAACTGAGTGGCAAAATTACTAATAATTTGCGGAAAAAGCCGCGCGTTTGCCAAAGATTAACTAATTTTGCATCGCAAAGTGCTGTTTTGTGCCGACAGTTTATGTAAACCGAACATGGCGCGATGTTTTCTGGACATAGCGCAACGCAATTCGGACTTAGCGTAACGCAATCTGGACATAGCGCACAAAACTGCCCTGAGGGCAGTCCCTGTAGTTCAATGGATAGAACAGCAGTTTCCTAAACTGCTGATTTGGGTTCGATTCCCAGCGGGGATACGAGGCTCGGCGCGACGGATAAGTCGCCCCGAGCCTTTAATTATGCACCGCAGAGGAAGCCATGTCGCCCTCACGCAGCCGTAACGGCTGTTTAGTGCAGCTCCGCTGGTTCTACCTCCGTGATAGCCCCACCTTTTTGCACCAAACCACGCCAAAAATGTACGATACCCCCACCGCACCCGATTTTAGCGCCTCCGCGCGCGTTAAAATGTCGTGGAAATTTGCAGAAAAGTCGTTGAACTTCAAAAAATCATATATGA